>CAZLMD010000057.1:0-6921 GCA_964560535.1 uncultured Atribacterota bacterium | reverse complement strand
TTTCAACAAAAATATCCTGTAATCCTCTTTCCAGCATATCTAAATAATTTTCCATATTCCATCCTATTTTCTTATCTTCTGATCTCAATTCAATTCCACAAATAAGATCTTCAGAGATACTAAAAATAGGAAGGATATCTTTATGTATCAATTCTTTAACCGTTGTAGTCAATATTTTTTTTGCCTCTTCACTTAATGGAAAAGCTGAATTTATTTCAACTCTATTTCCGTTTTGCCCGGCAAGTTCTTTAGGCTTTTCCCATCTAAATTCCTGTTTTTTATGCTCATCCAAACTTTTTATCTGGTCGATAAAACTTTCAATTAACTGGTCTTCTAATCTGGCATTAGCCAGTTCTGATAATACTTTTTTGGAGATTAAGAGTATTTGTTTACAAGAGAGCTTTCTGAGTTCTTTCAAAAAAGCATCACGTTGTATGCTTATTGCGCTCTCCCACTCTTGTTGAGACTGTTCAACAGATTCCCTGGCTTCCTCCATCATTTTTGCACGTTTTTCCTGGATTTCTTGTTTTATCCTAGCTAGATCATTTTCCCATTCCAGTTCCAGTTTTTCTCTAATTTTTCTCTGCTTCTTAAGCTCTTTATCAGCTTTTTTTTCTTTCTGCTCAGCTTCGATAAGCTGCTTTTTAATCTCACTTTCCCTTTCATCAATGATACTTATTATTCTGTTGAAAAGCAATTTTTTAAGCAAAAACACCAGGATCAAAAAGTTAACAATTTGAGCAATAATAGTAAATAAATCAATTATCATAAACAGACCTCTATTGACTTAAAATATAATTCCAGAAGGGATTGGCAAATATAAGGATTACTGAAATTACCAGACAATAAATTGCCGTAGATTCAACCATAGCTAAGCCCACAAAGAGTGTTCTGGTAATAGTATTTGCCTCATCCGGCTGTTGCGCAATAGCTCCCAAAGCACGGGCTAACGCGATTCCTTCCCCAATAGCAGGAGCAATGGAGCCAATCGCCATGGTAATTCCTGCTGTAAAAATTGAAGCAACTGCAATCAAATCAACACTACTCATAACTTTTACTTCCTTCCTTTCCTTTTTTCATTTTTAATTCATCTTCAACCTGGACTGCTGAAGCTATGTAAACCGTTGCCAGTATAGTAAAGATATATGCCTGTATCTGCCCTATCAACAATCCAAACACCTGCATTATGATCGGCAAAAATAACGGTGCAATAGTCAGTAAAATACCGGCAATTAGTGTGCCGCTCATAATATTCCCAAATAGACGCACTGCTAAAGCTAATGTTCGGGAAAATTCTCCTATTATATTAAATGGCAACATTAAAATAGATGGTTCCAGGTATTGCTTAAGATATCTTTTAAATCCAGACTTACCAATTCCAAAGAATGGGATAGCAAAAAATATACAAACAGCCAGTGCTGTCGTTGTGGACAGTGAGCCAGTAGGTGCATGAAATCCAGGAATAATATCCAGCAGATTAGAAATGGAAATAAATAAGAAGAGACTTCCCAGGAATGAAATAAATTGATCAGGATCTTGTCGGGTAATCTCTCTGATCTGTTCACGAATATAGCTAATAACCACTTCTAAAGAAAGCTGCCAGCGACTGAACTTGGGTTTCATCACCAAATTCCTGGTAGCAAGCCAGGTAATTAATAGTAAAACTGCCATTACCAGCCATGTATAGACTATAGTTGCATTTAAGTGAATACCATTCCATTGCCAGTAAATTATATTATCAGGGGTAATTTCCATATTCTACTCCTTATCAATTTTCGATCGTTTTTGGCTAACCGGGCTATCTTTTTTATCTAAATGCAGATGGTCTTTTTTTAGCAAACTGGATAGTACTATCCTGGTAATGATAAACCCCATCAGCCAGAGTAAAAGAGAAATCCATTGCCCTGAGCGGGCAATATAGAACAATAGCAAAAAAACACTACCTGTTCTAAAGATATAACTGAAGAGTGTTATAACAATGGGATTTCTTGCATTGCTCATATAGCGCAGAGTAAACCATAGACCGCCAAAATAAAATAATCCTGTTAAACAGCCTAAAAGTATAAAAAAGATGTGGCTAATAATTTTTAATCCCTCTTTTTATTCTTCTCTATCTTTCTCAATCTCTTCTCTCTCTTTTTGTATCCAATACCAGGCATTCCAGCACCCCAGGGCAATACCAATAAAAAGAAAGGTAAGAGTCCACGATATATTTCCGGTCCATTTGCTATCCATCCATAAACCTATTGCTATCCCTATTATAGTTGGGATCATAACAGACCAGCCGATAACTCCAAACAAACCCAATCCCATCCAGACAGCCCTACCCTTATCCCTCCGGGCTTTTATCTTTCTTCTTTCTTTACTGTCAATTTCATGCAAAAAATCTTTTTCTTTTTCAGTTTCTGACCAATCCTTTTTTTTATCCATGTGCCTCTAAATCCAAAAATCTCCTGATAAAATCAGCTTCTAATTTTTGCAAAGCATTGCGAGCTTCTTTATAGTGCTGGTTAATTTTCATAAAATCTTCTTCTACCTGTTTTTTTAAATTACCCAGATTATCTCCCCTAACAGCATTTCTGGTAGCCAGTGTAACTTCTTTACCAGTTTTTAACAATATTCCCTCATTAATAGCTACATACATATCCTGATCCTCTTCTGTAACAGCATAAAAAATACCTGGCACCATTATAGTTATATAATCTATATGTGCCGGCAGAAGGCAAAAGGAACCATTTTTAGCTTCTCCCACAACTTTTTTTACCTGACCATACCAGTACGTCTTTTCTGGTAAGAGAATAGTTAAATTCATTTATTTCTTGACCTCATCTATGGACCCTATCATATACAGAAGGCTTTCAGGATAATCCGAAAACTCATCATTTAGAATTCTTTCACAGCCGTCTAATGCTTCTGACAAAGAGACTCTTCGCCCTTCATTGCCAGTAAATTGCTCGGTAGTTACAAATGGCTGGGTAAGGAATCTTTCCAGCCTTCTTGCTCTGTTTACGACATTCTGATCTTCTTTTGATAATTCTTCCAATCCCAGCATTGCTATAATATCTTTTAATTCTTCGTATTCTGAAAGGGTTTGTTTTATCTGACGAGCTATCTGGTAATGCCTATCACCTACCATTGTTGAAGTAAGAATGCTTGAATTTGATTTTAATGGGTCTACAGCCGGATATAATCCCTGGCTGGATCTCTGTCTGGAAAGCACTATAGAAGCAGATAAATGACTGAATGTATGTACTGCAGCAGGATCTGTAAAATCATCAGCAGGCACATAAACAGCCTGGATAGAAGTGATTGAGCCAGTTGTAGAGCTGCTAATACGTTCTTCCAGATCTGCTATTTCACTGGCCAGTGTTGGCTGATATCCCACTCTGGAAGGTAATTCACCTAAAAGACCTGAAACTTCAGAACCAGCCTGTACAAAACGGTAAATATTGTCTATCAATAATAGGACATCCTGTTTTTCTTCATCTCGAAAATGTTCAGCCATGGTTAGAGCTGCATGGCCAACCCTGAACCGGGCACCAGGTTGTTCATTCATCTGCGCAAAAATCATCACAGCTCTATCTAAGACACCGGTGTCCTTCATCTCCCGGTAAAGTTCCTCACCCTCTCTAGATCGTTCACCTATACCACAAAAAAGACTGACACCCTGATACCCAACCGCCATATTATGAATCATCTCCATTATAAGGACCGTCTTCCCTACTCCTGCACCCCCAAAAAGTCCAGCCTTATCCCCTCTCCCCAGAGGAGCCAGGACATCTATTGCTTTGATACCTGTTTCAAATATACCGGTTTTAGTAGAACGCTCTGCTATGGGTATGGATTTCCTATAAATGGCTCTCTTTTGAGATAGGGGTATATCCAACTCCTCTCCATCATCGATGGTTTCTCCAAAGATATTAAACATTCTACCCAACAGTTCTTTCCCGACAGGTACACGAAGTGGGCTCCCATAATCAATGACTTCATCTCCTCTTTTTAATCCTTGTGTTGCGGTTAAAGCAATTCCTCTTACAGTTTTGTCATCAAGATGAAGAACCGTTTCAATAAACACAGCCCCGCACTTTAATAAGTTGGAGACTATCGGAAGACTTTTGGAAAATTGAATATCTAAAACACTTCCCCTGATAGCTATTACTTTTCCTTTGTTCAGTTCCTGAACTGATTGGTTAATATCCATTTATCCTCATAAATTTAAATTTTTAATTGTATCTAACAATTTCAATTATTTTTTACAAGTTATACAATTTGTCCAGTCTATATTTATTTAATATTAAAACACCCCTAACGAGTAGCAGGCAAAATACTAATCAATCTGAATAATTCTCAAAGAATCAGTCCCGCCAACCTTTTTCCTGACTGTACCCTCAGTTAAAACAACATAATCGTTCTTTCTTACCAATTTCTCTTCTTTTAAGAAAGCCAATATATTGCCAAACCGGTCAAGCATATCTCTGGAAATCAGAAAAGGGATAACCCCGTAAGAGAATGTTAGAAAACGAGCTATTTCTGGTTTAATAGTAAAAGCAAGTATCCAGCAAAAAGGTTTTAATCGAGAAATTCTTCGCGCCGTATTCCCACTCTCGGTAGGTGTGACCACATATTTTGCTTCAAATATCTGGCTGCTCTCTAAAGTGTGTAAAGAGATGACATCTTCAACAGATGGTGTTTCTGTTTGAAGTGAAGAGATCAGACTATCATAGCAGGAAGAGTGGTGACTGTAATTATTGCAGCAACTTTTTTCAGTTGACACAGCGATATTTGACATCATCCTGATTGCCTCAACTGGATATTTACCAACTGCGGTCTCCTCTGAAAGCATGGTTGCATCTGTACCATCAAGTATAGCATTGGCAACATCGGTAACTTCTGAGCGAGTAGGTCGAATGTTTTCAGTCATGGAAACCAGCATCTGAGTTGCAGTAATAACAGGTCTGCTCATTTTGTTTGCCTGTGCAATAAGATCTTTTTGTATAACCGGTATTTCATCTATATCAACCTGTACGCCAAGATCTCCTCTGGCTACCATAATAGCATCAGTCTCCAACAATATTCCTTTAATGTTTTTCAAAGCCTCTTCCCGTTCTATTTTAGCCACAGTAAATATTTCTTTTCCCTTTTGTCTCGCAAATTCTTTTATTTTTTTAATGTCATCTGCTTTTTCTACAAAAGAAATACCAAAAATATTGACACCCTCTTCCAGTCCAAAGTTGATAAGCGTTAAATCCTGTTCACTAATCGGCTCCATCATTATTCTTGCCTTGGGAAGATTCAGCCCTTTGTATGAGTCTATCTTTCCGCCAATTAATATCTGGCAGGTTACTTCCTCATCTTCTTTGGAAATATTGGTAACTCTTAATTGTATAAATCCATCATATAGATAGACTAAACCTCCTACCTTGACACTTTTAAGCAAATGCTCGTATTCAACAGGCAGTATAGAACTATCACCAACAATATTACGGGTAGTCAGTTTTATAGTATGTCCTTTTTTGAGGAGGATGGGTCCATTTTCAATCTTTCCGATTCTGATTTTAGGACCGGGAATATCCATCATTACCGGTATAGATATGCATAGTTCTTCTTCTACTTCACGAATATGACGCAGTGTTTCTCGATGAAAATCCAGGGTATCGTGGGCTAAGTTAATACGGGCAACATTCATGCCAGCTAAAACCATTTTTTTAATCATCTTTTTGCTATGAGAAGCCGGGCCTAGAGTACATACGATCTTGGTTTTTGATGCTGGAAATTTCATATTATTCTCCTTTAATATCAAGTAGTAATATTATTATATCGATATACCAGTTTATACAAATACTGGCATATCATTAATGGAGTTGGTATTGTGTTATTCTAATAGTACATATAGAGCATATGATGTATAGCAAAGACAGGCTTTTTCTGTATAGTGCAAACTGTATTAATATTATACTTATTATTTGTATAAAAATATATATATGAAACATACGCTATAACTATGATTCTATAATTGGAAAATAGAGCGGATAAAATAATGAGGAGATAGTGCTAACAATCAAAATATAATAATTTATTATTTATTATGGGTAAGTGATTGAATTATTAAACCAATCCCCACTATAACCAGGATGAGAGGCCAGAATTTTGTCAGAATAAAATTGGGGAAAATACTCCTAATTAAAAAGAACAATCCTAAAAATATTAATATTACCCCACTCCAGATATTTTTATGCTCGCCCTTTTCATCATCTGAATGAAAATAATATTTCCCTTCCTCATCTGCCTGTTCAGGGTTTTGTGGGATAATTATCCAGGCAATTATATACCCAACTACTCCAATTCCCCCTAAAAAAACTATTAATATTGCTAAAAGGCGAACCAGGGTGGGGTCTATCTCAAAATATTCAGCAATTCCACCACAAACACCGCCAATAATACTATTTTTTTTGGAACGATACAGTCTTCTTACCATAATTAGCGTTCCTCCTGGATTAAAAAATTTTTTATTTTCTATTTCTTTAAAAAATTTAAAACATAGTATTGTTCAGTTACATTCTGTCCCCACAAAAAGTTATCCTTCTCTTCTTCCAGTTGAAAACCATATTTCTCATACAGAGCCCTGGCAGCAGTAAGGTGTTTTAAAGTCCATAGAAAAATACTCTGATACCCGGCTTCCTGAGAAAAACTGATAGATTCTTTGACCAGAAGCCTGCCTAAACCTACTCCTCGATAATCTGGGTGAATTAAGAACCAGCGAAATTGGGCTTGTTGTGGTGATCTTTCCATTATTGCAAGTGTTCCAATAGCTTTTCCGTTTACCTCAGCAATCCACAACCTACTCTTGTCTTCTTGATATACTTTTACAAATTCGACCAATCCTTCTGCTACATATGCCTCAAACTCATGATTAAACCGGTA
>CAZLMD010000056.1:0-7181 GCA_964560535.1 uncultured Atribacterota bacterium | reverse complement strand
GGTTTTCGTAAATGAATAACCAGATAAAAAAAATAATATTAATCTTTTCGTTGCTTACACTGCTATTTATGGTAGGCTGCAATCAGTTACCAGGCAATTCAGGAACCAACGAAATTCAATTCCAGGACAGCAAGCTTGAACAGGCGGTAAGAGCAAAAATTAATAAACTCAGTGGTGCATTATACCCGGGTGATGTTATAAATATTACCGAATTAGAAGTAGAGAAAAGAGGAATAACTTCATTGGCAGGGATCGAACATCTTAAGAATCTACGTGAGCTGGATCTGGAGGATAACAGAATATCAAACCTTTTACCTTTATCAGGCTTGACCAAGTTGAAAGAATTAGATATTGAAGATAACCTGGTATCAGATATCTCGCCATTGTCCAATCTGGTCAATTTAAAAGAATTGGACTTCAGCGAAAATAAGGTATCTGATATTTCAGCATTATCCAGTCTGATTAACTTAGAAGAGTTGGATTTTGAAGATAACCTGGTATCAGATATTTCAGTATTAGAATCATTAATCAAGTTAAAAGAATTAGATTTTGAGAAAAACCAAGTAAGTGATATTTCACCACTGGTAAGAAATACGGGCTTAGGAAATGGTGATGAAGTTGATATGAGGTATAACAAGCTTGATCTTAGCACAGGTTCTAAAAATATGCAGGATATTAATACTCTTATAAGCAGAGGAGTAAAAGTAAAATATAACCCTCAGCGTAATTTGTAAATGATAATATTTTACTATAACTAAATAATTGTAATAAAGTAAGAAATAGCCTACATATTATTTGCAGACCATAGCTTATCAGGCTACTTCCCGGAACTTTACCATAAGGCAGCTTACACAGCTGCCTTATTTTATTCCTATCTGTTCTGTCAAATATCTGTCAAACAAACCCTAAGACCCAGTATCAAGTTGTCAAAACAATAATAGAATAAGTAGCGAAATCTGAAAAACATTGTTAGAAATATTGTTAAATATTTGTATGAATGAACAAATATTACATTGATATATCATGTTATTTTTGTAATATTATCTATTGTAAGCAAATTTTGATAATGGTATAATTCGTATTAATTAAGTAATTAAGTTGGATAAATAGGTAATAGATATTAGTATATCTGGAATACAAAAACAATATTAATAGATTACCAATAATGTTCTTACTCCATCTGTATAATAACACACTAAATACCGACAAATAAATCAATCCAAATACATATTTTTTTTACAAAAAATATCAAACAATTTTTTATCACAACATAGAGTGCATTGCTGTAACCCGGGGAATTTATAAGGATAATTTCAAGAAATAAGGGAGGGATGATAACTATAATAAGAATGTATGCATGAGTGAAAAATGTAAAATATTTATAAAAAAATGAGAAAGAAAAACCTAATCTTTGGTAGAGTAGTAAATTCAATTATACAAATAAATATTAAAAATCTTTAAACTAATCTGCATAGACGGCGTATATTGAGTTAAAACTAAAGATTTATTGAAATATTGAAATTAGAACAAAAAACACTAAAATTCGATTAATGTAGTAAATGATAAATATATTTTTCAATAAACAGATTCTTATAAAATTTTTAAAGGAGGCGTAAAATGCGTTTTACGAATTATAAAAAAGTAGGAGTATTGATTTTATTAATTATTTTTACTATTTTTAGCTTAGGTTCTGTGGCATTAGGTTCTACGGTAAAATGGCGTTTAGGGGGAGTACATGGAGTAGCAACTCCTGAAACAGTTGCACTAAATTATTTTTCTGAATTAGTGGAAGAAAAAACAAATGGTGACATGGTGATCGAAATATACCCAGCCGGGCAACTTGGTGATGAAGTTAGTATGATTGAAAATACAATTATTGGTGCACAAGAAATGTTTGCGAATGTAATGGACTGGAATCAGCACATAGTAAAGGATTATGGGATTTTCGCAATGACATTTGCTTTTTCTGATCTTAATCACATTAAAAAATTTTTCGAAACAGATAGATATAAGGAGATGGAAGAGGGAATGCTGAGTCAAGGAGTTAGGGTACTTGCTAAAAATTGGTATCGACTTCCAAGAGCTATAGTCACAAAATTTCCAGTATTTTCTATTGATGATTTAAAAGGGCATACTTTCCGCATGCCTGCTCTAGAAACATACTTTTTAGCTTTTGAACAATTCGGGGTCAATCCTGTAGAAATTCCGTGGGCTGAAGCATATTCTGCTTTAGAAAGAGGAATAGGTGATGGTATGGATTCTCCAATTGGTTCAATACATGGCATGGGATTTTATAAAGTTGCTCCCTTCATTACCAATACCAGACACATGATGGCACCATTCAACTTGTTAGTAAGTGAAAAAGCATATAATGCACTATCACCAGAATTAAAAGATAAATTAGTTGAAGCAGCACATGAGGCAGGAGACTACTATACTAACATACTGGCAGAGGAATTTGAGACTGATAAGGCAAAGATGTTAGATGAAGGTGCGATATATGTTGAAATAAGTACCAAGGAATTCGCAGAGAGATCAAAGGGACTTGCAGTTGATTTTGAAAAGAAAGGGCTATGGTCAGAAGGCCTCTTTGAGTATATTCAGAATTTATAGAATAAGTAAAAAAAGACGGGTATAAAGTTAAAAACTTTATACCCGCCAAACAATAATGAAATATTATAAAATATTAAGGAATTGAATATGACTTCAAAAAAGCTCAGCAATTTAAGTAATGTGATTACTCTTATTGGAAATATTGAACTTTATTTGTCAATATTGACTTTGGTAATAATGGTTTTTTTGATTATCTACAGTGTGCTGCTAAGGTATGTTTTTCATAAACCAGCCATCTGGATTTCTGCAACCATTACCCTGGTATTCATTTGGACCAGTATGTTGAGTGTAAGTTATGTTTATAAGAAACGAGGACATATTTCAATAACATTTTTCATTGATAAAATTCTTTCAACTTCTAGTGCAAAAATAAAGAAAATAGTAAATCTAAGTATATATTTAATAATAATTATAAATCTTATATTGGCCATAATTGGCACTATTCAGATAATTCCCCTGCATGCTGGAAGAAATATTATTGGCTTAGGAATTAGCAGGGTATACTTATCTTCTGCAATTTTTGTTTCCCTGTGTTCAATGCTAATTACATCTTTTTATTTTTTTATGCTTGAACTGATAAATGAATAACTTTTAATGAGGAGTGTGAGATATATTGGATTTATTATTAATAGTAGTAATATTTTCCCTTCTTTTAGTTATTGGAATGCCCATTGCTATAGTAGTGTTAACATCGTCAATTATTGGACTAATTGCGAATAATGTACCCCTTTCAATGATTCCTCAAACAATGATTAATGGAATCAATGGCTATACACTATTAGCTATTCCATTATATGTTTTAGTAGGCGAATTGATGAATGAATTTGATGTTTCAAAAAAAATATTTGATTTTGCCTTATCCCTTATGGGACATATAAAAGGTAGTATGGGACATGTAAATGTTCTTGCAAGTATGGTTTTTTCCGGTATATCGGGTTCATCAACAGCCGATGCATCTGGATTAGGGAGAATAGAATTGAAAGCAATGAAAGATGAAGGGTATGATATCGATTTTTCTGCAGCTATTACTGCAGCTTCATCAACCATTGGACCAATTATTCCACCAAGCATTCATATGATGATATATGCTTCTGTAGCAGAAGTTCCTGCTGCTCCATTACTTATAGCGGGATTAATACCCGGAATAGTTATGGGATTGGGCTTGATGATTACTGTCTATATTCTAGCCATCAGTGGAAAGGCTAATTGCCCTGTTCGCCCCAGATCTTCCATTAAGAAGATACTAATAACATTAAAAGAGTCATTTTTAGCACTTCTGGCTCCCATTCTGATTGTAGGTGGGATTATGTTGGGTATTGTTACACCCACTGAAGCTGGATGTATTGCCGTAGTTTATACTTTTTTTCTGGGAATTTTATATAAAAAAATAAAAATAAATACTCTTTTGGAATGTTTGAAAAATACTATTCATTCTACCGGGGTAGTGATGTTTATGCTGGCAGTAGCCAGGATATTCGTATGGTTTATAACCATTGAACAAATTCCTAATAGACTGATAACTTTTATTTTATCAGTAACCACAGATAAGACTTTAATATTGTTCCTTGTTGGCATATTCATTTTAATACTGGGTATGATATCAACAGCTTCTGCCAACATTGTTTTAGCCACACCAATTTTGTTGCCAATGTTATTACCATTAGGGGTGGACCCGGTACATCTAGGAGTAATTTTAGTGTTTGGATTTGTCTTAGGTGTTGTAACACCACCAGTTGGCACATCTTTATATATTGTAACTGAAATTGCGGAAATTCCTTTTGAAAGATTAGTGAAGGCTATTGTGCCTTTTTATATCCCATTAATATTGACATTTTATATTATAATTTATTTTCCACAGATATCTCTATTTCTGCCAAAAATGTTGGGAATTATGCAGTAAAAAAACAATCAAAATAACTTGATTGATATATGAAAATAAATATTGAATATCTTAATTTATATAGGAGGTAGTTACAGGAATGAATAATTTTTATGATGTAATTGTTGTTGGAGGAGGAACATCTGGATTAGTAAGTGCCATTGCCTCCGCTAGAAAAGGAGCAAAAACACTGCTGGTTGAACGGTATGGTTTTTTAGGAGGATCAGCAAATTATGGATTTCCTTTTTTAGCCTTTTTTAGTGGTAATGGAGAAAAGGTAGTAGATGGTCTGGCTGAAGAAATAGTGCAACGCCTGATAAAGGAAGGTGGCAGTAAAGGTCACATGCGTGGAGGTAGATGGAGAACTGATGGTAATTATGAGTTCTCTTTAACTCCTTATGAACATGAGGTTTATAAATATGTAGTCCAGGAAATGGCTTTAGAACATAATGTAAAACTATCTCTTCACAGTTATTTATTAGGAGCGATTGTTAGTTCAAACAAAATAATAGGAATTGAAATATTAACTAAATCAGGCAGAAAAACAATATATGGAAATACATTTATTGACGCTACTGGTGATGCTGATCTTTCTTATTTGGCGGGAGCTCCTTTCGAATTTAAAGCTGCAGATAGTATGCAAAATGTGACAATGACCTTTGTGCTGGATAATGTAGATTTAGAAAAAATGTACAATGATTTACAAAATGATGGAAATATAAAAGGACGTGATGATTGGCACGTAAGATTGGTAAGGGGCCCAAAGTTTGATACAGATAATAAAGAGGGTATCGTACATTTAGCGGGGCATATGTCTTTATGGGATGAAAGACCGCCACTTAGCTTTACAGCAGTTTCCTGGAGAGAAGGGATACTGAGCTTGAACCTGACCAGAACAATTAATATTAATCCGGTTGACGAAAATTCTATCGTTGATGGAGAAATTTTAGAACGGAAGAATGTTATTAATACAGTGAAGCAGTGTCAGAAAAGAATACCCGGAATGGAGAATTGTGTCCTTGTCAGGACTGCTCATCAGCTTGGGGTCAGGGAAAGCAGGAGAGTTATAGGAGAATATGTTTTGACAGAAGATGATGTTGTTAATTGTGTTGACTTTGAAGACGGAATTGCGAGGGGTGCATACCCAATAGATATTCACGATCCAAAGGGAGGGAAAACGCAATTTACATTCTTAAAAAACGGAGGTTCTTACTCCATTCCATATCGTTGTTTAACTCCAAAGAAGATAGATAATTTAATTGTGACCGGGAGAATTATATCTGTTACTCATGAAGCTTTAGGTAGCACCAGACTTATGGCAACATGTATGGCTTTGGGCGAAGCAGCAGGAATAGCTGCAGCCTTATCTTCAGAAGAAAAGAGTTTACCACGAAATATTGACGTTAAAAAAATAAAAGAAATATTAAAATTAAATAATGCTATAACTTAGGCGAATTAAAAGGGTTCAAGGAAAAGAAATATCTGAATACTCTTTTAAATAACTATATAATATGTATAAGAGGGAGAATGGTTTATTTTTAAAAACTATTCTCCCTCTTATATTGTAATAATCCGAAACGATGTTTCATAACCAGTATACTCTATTTTTATGGTATAATTTAAAAAGTATTGCTCTCTCATTTTATCCATTCTTTTATCAATTTAGCTATTTTATAATTCAACAACCACCAGCAGGAAAAACTAAGAATAACAAAATTTCCGCTAGAATTATTATTGTTTTTGTAACAATTGCTAAAATAACTATTGTTGGGATAATGCATTTTCTTCCGAATCGAATAGATAGTTTTAAATTCGTTTCAGTGATGACTCTGGACCTTTTTGGTGTATCTGTCTATGTCGTTGTGGCAGACACTGTTTTTAACTGATGCCCGATGTTTGACCCTAAGATTACTATGATATCACAGGAATATTACTGGCAAGGAATGAAGTAAACATTATAGTAAAGTTTTACTTTAGAAATAAGATGAGTGGAAAAAGGCTATTTAAAATGGTCAATAGAAAAGATAGCAAAAACTTATTTTGGGTTTCCTCAACTCAAAAGATATTAGAGCTATTGGACAGCTCAGAAAAAGGGCTTTCTGAAAAGGAAGCAGTAGCGAGAAAAGAGAAATACGGGCTTAATGAAATAAAAGGTAAAGAAAGAAGAACAGGTTTAGATATATTGCTGTCACAATTTAAAAACTCGTTGGTTATAACACTAATTCTTGCCTCTATAATAGCCTATTTCTTAGGAAGCAGAGTTGAATCACTTGTTATTATCTCAATTATTATCTTAAATACTATAGTCGGCTCCTTACAGGAATACCATGCGGAAAGAGCATTAAGAGCTTTAAAAAAATATTTGGTTAACAGAGCCGGTGTAATGCGGGAAGGAAAACTTGTAAATATAGATGTAAAAGAAATCGTTCCTGGTGATATTATTTATCTGGGTATTGGGGACATGGTCCCTGCAGATATCAGATTGATTAAATCAGATGAATTAAGCACAGATGAATCATCTTTGACAGGAGAGTCTATGCCTGTTCTTAAAAGTAGCCTCCCATTAATCGGGGATTATTTTTTACCACAAGACCTAAACAATATTGCTTTCATGGGGACCTCTGTAGCGGGTGGATCAGGATATGGTGTGGTAATCGGTACCGGTAAAGATACTTTTTTAGGTAAAACC
>CAZLMD010000055.1:0-7307 GCA_964560535.1 uncultured Atribacterota bacterium | reverse complement strand
TTCTCTATGTATTGATGCCATTCGATTTAATCCCCATCACCTTTATTCCCTTTTTAGGCTGGATTGATGATATTATAATATTTTATATCTGTATGAGATTACTGGTTAATTACAGTCCGCCTGAAGTAGTAGAAAAACATGTTCAAGCCATTGATAATGAAACAAAACAGAGATTCCGCCGATTCTATTATTGATAAAGTTTATGGTCTCTGATCTCAGGTTTTGTCAAAATAGAAAGATAAAAAAGATGCAGGCTTTCTTCAGATAATACTGAAAAACATCTGCCGATTATCCATTACATAAAAAACTGATTGAATAATATCATAAATAAATATAAAATATAGGTAGGCAGGTTTAGTTTTACTGATATAATATTTTAAAAATGGGAGGTATAATTATGCAAGAAATAACTAAAGAGATAATCGAAAAGCTTATAAATGCAAAAGAGGGACCATGTATTTCTGTATATATGCCCACTAAGGCTGCTGCCAGTGTCGAAGTAAAGATGATGCCAATTCAGCTCAAAAATCTGTTGAGTATAGTTAAAAAAGATCTACAAGAAAAGCATAATATGGGTATTCGTAATATCGATGGATTGTTGAAACCGGCTGCTGACTTGATTGAAGACAGGGTATTCTGGCAAAATCAGAAAGAGGGACTGGCAATATTTATCAGTCCTGAACAATTCTATTATTTTAAAGTGAATTGTGATTTACCGGAAAAATCAACGGTGAGCAGCTATTTTAATATATTGCCATTAATCCCCGAGCTTATGTTTAATAATGCATACTATGTCTTAGCATTGAGTAGAAATAAGAATAGAATATTCCAATGTACCATGGACAGTATAGTTCAGCTGGAAATTGAGGGTATACCGGAAAGCCTTAAAGATATTTCGAAGATGGAAGATAGTGTAAAAGGACTTTCTTTCCATTCTTCCGGTTCGGCAAGTGCAGGAGTAGTATTCCATGGTGTAGGGGGGATTGATGCTGAGAAAAAAGAGGAATTACTGCAATACTTCAGACTGATAGACCAGGGATTGAACAAATATTTAGATAAAAAGGATAAATCACCTTTAATCATAATGTCAGTAAAGGATATTTTCTCAGATTATCTGGGAATAAATACATATCCATATCTATTAAAAGATAGCCTGGAAGGGAATCCTGATGAATGTACACCTGATTTAATTCACAAAAATTCTCAGTCTATTGCTTCAGATTATTTTCATGAACAATTTGACAGTATCAGTTCGGCATACCATGATTTAAAGGGAACCGGCAAAACATCTATACAGCTGGAAAATATAGTATCTGCTGCATATTTCAGCAGAGTAGAGCAATTGTTCATTAAGAACAATATATCCCGGAATGGCAGTTTTGACCCTGAAAACAATAAGGTATCTTTTACAGATTCAGATGAGGAAAACGGGCAATATGATCTATACAATTTTGCTGCAATAAAGACGATATCCAATGGCGGGCAGGTATTTGTTTTAAATGAAGAGAGCATACCTGATGGAGAAGACATTATAGCTTTTTATCGTTTTTAAATAAGACAGAGTCTGATATTGTACTTTTTAACAATCTGTTTACACTTTCTTTTGGTATATTTTCAAAGATCTTAGCAAAAGATTTAATAAGAATTTAATATGATAGCAGTTCTAATCTCCAGTTTCATATTTTAATTACTGACATTAACCATTATCAGCATGAGATTAGTTAAGAAGAGAGAATAATTACAATAGAATAAGGAAATGTACTTCACAATAATAAGGCGAAAAGGTTTTCTGGTATAACAGGATAATAGTATCAAGAATTATCAGGAAGTAGAATTATAATGGAATAAACCTGCATATTGTTGGAATGATATTTTCTTTGATCTAGACGGGAATAGTTATGCGTATTTGTATCCAATCACTCGGTTGTCCTAAAAACCTGGTAGACAGTGAGGTAATCGCCGGTTGTTTATTGGGACATGACCTTACCTTGACAAATGATATTAATAATTGTGATATTGCCCTTATCAATACCTGTAGTTTTATTGAGCCTGCTGTGGAGGAATCCATAGATAGTATTTTAGAAGCAGCAGAATTAAAAAAAGATGGTAAAATAAAACATATTATAGTAGCAGGCTGTCTTCCGCAAAGATACAGGCATGAAGAATTAGAAGAATCATTACCTGAGATAGATGCTTTTATAGGTATTGATGAGATTAGCTATGTCAATGATATTCTAAAAAAGGTTATAAAGGGAGAGAGGGTGTATCAGGTTAACCCTGACCCCTCCTTTATTTATAATGAGAATACCCCGCGTTTTCTTTTTACCACAGACCATTATGCATATCTTAAAATTTCAGAAGGATGCAATAATGCCTGTGCATATTGCCTGATTCCGCGTATTAAAGGACGATACCGCAGCAGAACCATCGAATCAATTTACAGTGAAGCACAGGATTTAATTGACAGATATCCTGTAAAAGAATTAATTCTAATTGCTGAAGATACTACATACTATGGGGCTGACCTTTATGGAAGACCATCTCTGGCAAAATTACTTAAAAAATTGACTGAATTAAAGTGGGCTGACGAAAATCGTATCAGATTGCTCTATACACATCCAGCACATTATGATGACGAACTGATAGATTGCCTTGCTGAAAATAAAATATTTTGTCCCTATCTGGATATACCCTTACAACATATCAGTGATACAATCTTGAAAAAAATGAATAGGAAAGTCAGTAAAAAAGATATAATGACACTTATTGACAGGATAAGAGACAAAATTCCGGAAATAACTTTGAGAACTACCTTTATAGTAGGTTTTCCCGGAGAAACAGATGCTCATTTTTCAGAACTTTGCAATTTTGTACAGGAATACAAATTTGAAAAGGTCGGAGTTTTTACCTATTACAATGAGACTGATTGCAGGGCGAACAATTATACAAATCAGGTATCAAAAAGGGTTAAAAAAGAGAGAATGAATGAATTAATGAGGATACAGCAGGAGATTGCCCTATCACATCAATATACAAAAATAGGTAAAAAGATAAGAGTATTGGTTGATGGAATTTCAGAAGATAAAGATGATGTGCTGTTAAGCCGTTCCTGTGCTGAGGCTCCAGAAATTGATGGACATATACTTGTATCGAATGGAAAGAAAGAAGATATTGGAAACTGGATAGATGTTGAAATAAAAAAAGCTCACCCTTACCATCTGGAAGCTGAAAAGGTAGATGGGTAAAATTTAAATATTTGCAGATTAATAATTTTTATGTTTATAATAACTTACACAAAAATATGTAGAAATAATTTTTACATTAAATCATCAAACAAGTAATAGAATAAGTTAGATATTAAAATACTGATAGAGATTTGCCTGGAATGATAAGAGAGTATTCACCAGTTAGAATATCTGGCAAAATAGAGGATATGAAGATTGATTAAAGAGAGAACAGACAGGGTATGGGAAGAGATAAACAGGGGAGATGTCTGTCCTTCTGCATTGTTAGTTTTGAATCCCCGAAATGTTTTTTATTTGACACAGTTTAGAGGAGAAGGGATTCTGCTGACCACTTTTGAAAAAAATTATCTTATTACAGATTCCAGATATACCGAACAGGCAAAACAGGAAGCTGAAAATTGTAATATTATAATACAGGATTCAAAACAGAAAGATGCTCAGATTCTTTCTCTATCAGAACTTCTCTCTGAATTGAAAATTGAAGAATTGGGATTTGAATCCAATTATCTCAATGTAAGAAACTATTTGAAATATCAACAGATTAGACCGGAGATAAAGCTATTTCCATTTGTTGATATTATTGAAAAAATACGTATGATAAAAGACCGGTCTGAAATAGAGATTCTTAAAAAAGCTGGTCGAATTGCTGATGAAGCATTTTTACAAGCTATAACTGAATTATCCTCTGGAATTTCAGAGAACACTTTAGCTAACGAAATATCTTATAATATGCGGAATAAGGGTGCCAGCAAAGAATCTTTTGATTTAATTGTAGTATCAGGTGAAAGAAGTGTGCTTGTACACGGGCAACCAACAGATAAGGTAATCAGAGAAAAAGAACTCATTATTATTGATTTTGGCTGTATCTATGATTCATATAACTCAGATTGTACAAGAACCCTTCTTCTGGGGAAACCGGATAATAAACAAGAACAGATATTCAATATTATCAAAGAAATTCAAATAAAGATATTGGAGAAGATAAGACCAGGCATATCCTGTTCAGAACTGGATCAGATTGCCCGTACATATATTCAAAGAAAAGGTTATGGTGATTATTTCCTGCATTCATTGGGCCATGGAGTCGGACTTGATATACACGAGTTGCCATATCTCAGTCAAAGAGATGAGCATGTATTGCAGCCAGGTATGGTGGTAACAGTTGAGCCTGGAATATATGTGCCTGACATCGGCGGTGTCCGTATAGAAGATACTGTTGTAGTAACAGAAGACGGGTATGACAATCTTACTCTTTTACCAAAGGAATTATTACCCTCAGTTTATAATAAAAAAGTTTATCTTTAAAAAGGAGAGAAGAAATGAGTTTAAAAGAGGTTGATTCGGAAATATACCAGCTTATTAAAAAAGAGGAAGAACGGCAAAAATATACTTTAGAACTTATTGCTTCTGAAAATTTTGTTGAAGATGCTATCCTGGAAGCTCAAAGCTCGGTATTGACCAATAAATATGCGGAAGGCTATCCCGGTAAAAAATATTATGGCGGATGTGAGTTTATTGACCAAATAGAAAATATAGCAATTGATAGAGCAAAAAAATTGTTCTCAGCAGACCATGCCAATGTACAGCCGCATTCCGGTTCACAGGCAAATATGGCGGTCTATTTTTCTGTATTAAAACCCGGTGATACAATATTGTCTATGAACCTTGCACATGGCGGTCATCTTACACATGGAAGTCCGGTCAATTTTTCCGGAATGTTCTATAATGTTGTCCATTATGGTGTTGATAAAGAGACCGGATATATCGATTATGATGAATTAAGACGTCTGGCTATAGAAAATAAGCCCAAACTTATAATATCCGGTGCCAGTGCCTATCCCAGAGAGATTGATTTTGCCAGATTTAGAAGTGTTGCAGATGAGGTGGGTGCACTGCTTCTGGCTGATGCAGCACATATAGCAGGTTTAATCGTTGCAGGTGAACATTGCAGCCCTGTTCCACACTGCCATTTTGTGACAACCACAACACATAAAACGCTGAGAGGACCAAGGGGCGGGCTGATACTCTGTCAACATGATTTCGCTCAACAAATCGATAAGAGCATTTTTCCCGGTATACAGGGAGGTCCTTTAATGCATGTAATAGCTGCCAAAGCAGTCTGTTTTAAAGATGCAATGGAAGACGATTTTGTAATTTACCAGAAACAGGTTAGAAAAAATGCTGCTGTTCTTGCAAAAAGGTTGATGGAAATGGATTATAAGCTGGTATCAGGCGGGACTGATAATCACCTGATGCTGCTCGACCTGAGAAACAAAAACTTAACAGGTAAACAGGCTGAAAAAGCGTTGGAAGAGGCAGGTATTACGGTAAATAAGAATGCTGTTCCTTTTGATACACAGCCTCCTATGATTACCAGTGGAATTCGTATTGGTACACCGGCAATGACCACAAGGGGAATGAAAGAAGAAGAGATGGAACTTATTGCTGAATTAATTGACAGAGTATTAAGTAATATTGATAATAAAGGTATTGGCCAGAAAGTCTTTCAGGATGTCAACAAATTGTGTGGTAGGTTTATTTCTTAGAATTAACATAATCAACACCTATTTAAGCATTACTTAATTTACATATATTTATTGTACAGAAATAATTTGTTTTAATATTTACATATATATCCAAAAGTGAGGAGGGGTTGTTTTGATTGCTACAAGTGATTTTAAAAATGGCATGAGTATAGAATTGGAAAATGAAATATTTACTATTGTAGAGTTCCAGCATGTCAAACCCGGTAAAGGGGGAGCCTTTGTAAGAACAAAACTAAAAAATATACAAACAGGGGCAGTAATTGATAGGACGTTCAGAGCCGGGGAAAAATTTGAACAGGCAATTATTGAACGGAAAGAGATGCAATATATCTATAATGATGGCCATAGCTATTATTTTATGGATCAGGATACATATGAACAGATACCTATAGATATTGCGAAAATCGGAGATTCTGCTGATTTATTGAAAGAAGGCAATAGTGTTGAAGTAACTTTTTGCAAAGGTGAAGTAATTGGGGTACAATTACCAACAACTATCGCACTGGAAGTGGTATCGACCATAGCAGGTGCTAAAGGAAATACAGTATCAGGTGCTATGAAGCCTGCTACAGTGGAGACAGGTGCCGAAATACAGGTTCCCCTCTTCATAAAAGAAGGGGATATTATAAGAATTACCACAAGCGATAAAAAATACCAGGAGAGAGTGTAGAGATTTAGCTATGGATTTAGCTACTATTGTTACAGACGGTGGAGCTATCAATATTTCGCGAACCACTATTGAAACATTAATCCAGCTTGTTTTGCTGGATATTGATGGAATTAATAATCCCAGAAAAAAAAGATTTTCAAAGGTAGTTCAAAAAGAAAATCTTGATAGCGTTGATACCGTTAAACATATTGGTCAGGATATTAAGGTAGAGATAAAGGATGATTCTATTCTGGTAAACCTATTCCTGTTTATAAAATATGGTATAAGAATTCCAGATTTGACATGGGAAGTTCAGTCAAGGGTAAAGGAAAAGATAAAAGAAGTAACCGGTATTGATATTGAACAGATCAATGTTCATATACAGGGTATTGTTTTTTCTAAAAAACCCCATAACAAAAGAAGCATTGTTAACCCGGGAAGTTTTTTAAAAATATTTTAGTAGATTGATATTAACTTGATAATAGAATAAAGATTTGAGGGATATATGGGAAGTAGAAGGTTAGCCAGAGAAATGGCACTGAAAATTCTATTTCAGGTGGATCTTGTTCGTTGTAATGTTGATGAAGCATGCTCTTATGCCTTTCAGGTTGAAGATATATTGCAAAACAATGATTCTGATGCTATTATCTCATTTTGTTTAGAATTGGTCAGGGGCGTATTGCCCAATCTTGATGAAATAGATTTATTAATCAAGAAGCATGCTAATAACTGGACTTTAGAAAGAATGGCTAATATTGATCGTAATATCTTACGAATTGCCATATATGAAATAATTTTCATTGATACCATTCCAAAAAGTGTTACCATTAACGAGGCAGTAGAATTGGCAAAGAAATATAGCACTGA
>CAZLMD010000054.1:6298-7390 GCA_964560535.1 uncultured Atribacterota bacterium | reverse complement strand
TGACATTTTTAGCAGCTTTAACTGCTTTTTGAGAAAAAGAACAAAAAGAAAAACCGGGGGGCAAACCAATACATTTCTGACTGGAAGCTATGCAAATATCGATACCCAGCCTATCAACATCGATTTTTACACCACCTAAAGAACTGACCGTATCCACACAAAAAATTATCTCCGGACATTCCCTGATGGTATCAGCAATTTCCTGTAAAGGGTTCATTACTCCGGTAGAAGTTTCATTATGTGTAATTGTAACTAGGTCATATTTGCCAGTATCTAATATTTTTTTAATCAATTCTCCTTTTATTGCATTACCATATTCTACTGCAAAGAGATCTGCCTTAACATGATTTGCTAATGCCATTTCATACCATCTTTCTCCAAACGCTCCACAGGAAAATATTGCTGCACGTTTATTAGTACAAGAACGTACCGCACCTTCCATTAAGCCACTACCAGATGAAGTAGAAAGCAGAATTTCATTCTGAGTATACATCAGCTTTTGTAGTTTAATACTTATTGATCTTTGTAAGTCAGATGCTTCCTTGCTTCTATGGCCAATCAAAGGCTTTGACATCTCTTTTAAAACATCTTCCTTAACTTCTATAGGCCCTGGGATAAATAGTTTTTTTCTCATCTCTTCTACCAGCTTTCTTTAATTATAAAAAATCCCCGGCAGTTACTTTTAACTGCCGGGGACGAATAAATATTCCGTGGTGCCACCCCAATTCAGCTAGCCATTAGGCTATCTATAAAATAATAGACAACTTATTTAAATTGCATAGCTCTTCTTATCATTAACGCTTTAAACGGCTAGAGATAAACACACTCATCTTCTCCCTAGCAATAATTCAGGTGGAATTCGGCTGACCCTTTGCTGATTTTTCACCATTACTCAGCTCTCTAAAAAAGAGTCTAAACTTACTTTACTGAATTTTAAAATACTATAATTTTTGCTATTTATTATTTTTAAACCAAAGTCCTTTAAAAAAAGGACTTACTTTTAAAATTAACTGTAACACTATCACTTTATATATGACATGTCAATACATATTTTTAATTTTTTATTTAGTTTTAATGTTTAAAACAACGATA
>CAZLMD010000054.1:2546-6198 GCA_964560535.1 uncultured Atribacterota bacterium | reverse complement strand
TTCCAGGCTAATAGCAATTCTTCAATATCTTCTTTATTAGGTTTTTTTTCAGTTACTACTTTAAGGTCCTCAGAAAAAATATTTTTAAAATCACGATCCTGCAACAAAAATGCCCCTGAAATCTTTTTTAACTCTTTTACATGTCGATCCTGTGTCCGTAGGTCGCCCACCTCTATTATTCTACGATTATGTTTCTTCTTTAAAATAGAGATAGCTATTGGGCTATAGGTGGGGGCAATGATTGCTTCTACAAAAGGAGTATTATCAATTATATTGGCCAATTTCTCTTCTACTCTTCTATTGATCCCTACAATACTACCATAAGCTGATAGTGGATCACTCTGGTAAGCTTTTTCATAGGCTGTTTCAATGCTATCATCTGTTGCAAACCCACAAGGGTTGGTATGTTTAATAAAGACCACAGATGGTTCATCAAATTCTTTCACAATTGCTAAAGCAGCTTCGAGATCTAGTAAATTATTATAAGATAATTCTTTCCCACTCAGTAATCGAGCTGACCCTAAATTAGCCTCTTCTACCAGGTTTTCACGATAGAGAGCGGCTTTTTGGTGAGGATTTTCTCCGTAACGTAAATCACTGATTTTTTTAGCTCCAATTATCAAGTAATCAGCAAAACAATCTTCATTAGGAATCATTTTTTTTGTTAAATATCTGTAAATCAGACTATCGTAGTAAGAGGTATGTTGGAAGGTTTTTACTGCCAGTTCTTTTTTAGTGTGAAGTGAAATTTTTCCATTAGAGCCAATTAATTCCTCTACTATTTTATCGTAATCCGCTGGATCAACTATAACAGTTACATCCTGATAATTTTTTGCAGCAGCTCTTAGTAAAGAGGGTCCCCCAATATCGATATTCTCAATAGCCTCTTCCAGAGAGACTTCTTCTTGAGAAATAGTCTTCTCAAAAGGATAAAGATTAACCACTACCATATTTATTGGAAAGATGTTTTGTTCCTGTAATTGCCTTTGATGATCTGGATTATCAACTCGAGCCAGTATCCCACCAAAGATTGATGGATGTAAAGTTTTCACTCTACCCTCTAATATTTCCGGGAATCCTGTCACATCTGATATTAAAGTGACTTCTACCCCCGCTTCCTGTAAAACTTTTGCACTGCCTCCGGTAGAAATAATCTGATATCCATACTTCGATAACTCTTTGGCAAATTCAACTATACCGGACTTATCAGAAACGCTAATAATTGCTCTCTTTGTTTTTTCCACTTTTCTTTCCTTTCCCTTTTCTAAATTTCACTAAATCAATTTAAACCTTCTAAAAAATATAACCCTTTTCTGCCAATATCTTTCCTATAATAACTATTCTCAAATTCTATCTCTTCCACTCCTTGGTAGGCTTTATCAATTGCTTCTGCTAATTTATCTGCCCAGGCAGTTATCCCTATTACCCTACCTCCATTGCTAATAATCTTATTATTATCCTTTTTGGTACCAGAATGGAATGCCACTATATCCTTTCTTTCCTTTAACCTTTCTAAACCTGTAATTATTTTACCTTGCTCATAAGCTCCCGGGTAGCCTTTGGATGCCATTACCACACAAACTGTCGATTGCTTACTCCAGACAGGCTTGATCTGATTTAAAGAACCATTCATAGTTGCCTGAATAATTTCCATCAAGTCTGTTTGCAATCCAGGTAAAATCACCTGTGTTTCAGGGTCTCCAAAACGGGCATTGAACTCTAAGACCTTAGGTCCTTCTTCAGTTATAATTAAGCCAGCATAAAGGACTCCCTTAAAAACCCTGCCTTCTCTTTCTAAACCTGTAATAGTGGGCTTAAATATTTTAGTAACAATAGCATTCTGTTCCTCTTCACCAAAAAAAGGGACCGGGCTATAAGCGCCCATTCCACCGGTATTTGGGCCCATATCATTATCATCAATTTTTTTATGATCCTGTGAGGTTACCATCGGAACAATATTCCTGCCATCACTAAAAGCCAGCATTGAAATTTCTTCACCAATAAGGTACTCTTCTACTAATACCAATTTACCTGCATCACCAAATGCTTTCTCTTTCATTATAAATGTTAAGGCCTCTTCAGCTTCATATATACTGTCAACAATAATAACACCTTTTCCACTGGCCAATCCATCTGCCTTTATTACTAAAGGAAAAGAATGGTTTTTAACATATGGGATTGCTTTGTTATAATCATCAAAGACTTCAGAACGTGCAGTTGGAATATTGTATTTGTTCATTATTTTTTTGGCAAAGACTTTGCTTGATTCAATTTCTGCTGCATTTCGTCGTGGTCCAAAAACTGGATACCCTTTTTCTTCGAATAGGTCTGCTATCCCTAAAGAAAGAGGAATTTCCGGCCCCACTATAGTACAATCAATCTTTTTTTCCCGGGCAATTTCCAATAGACTGCTCAGGTTATCTGCTTTTATTTCCAGGCATTCTGCATATTCTCCTATTCCCGCATTACCAGGTGCACAATAGATCTTGCTCACTAAAGGGCTCTGTAACAACTTCCAAACAATAGCATGTTCTCTGCCACCACTGCCAATAACCAAAATTTTCAAAAAAATACCTCCACATACTTTTTATTAGATCAAATTCGTAATAGTTAAAAATCAGAAAGATAAGAGACGATATCGATTTATTACCTATTACGTAGATTGTAAAATCATCATTTAGAACACTTCATAACTTAAAAAGCGTAATAGACTGTTTACGGAACCGGTGGGATACAGGTAAAGATTATCAGGAACTTTTATCCGCTCTTCGAATGTCGCACCGGCTTGTTTAAGCTCAAGTACTGTTTTTTCATTTTTGTACATCTGTACCAGTACAACCTCTCTGGCTAAAAAGAGTGCACTGTACTGCAATGGTTGAGGTTTATCTTTTGCACTTCCTGTATAACTAAAAATAAGGGTTTTTTCGGCTTTTCCATATCCCATTTTCTGCATAAAAGTTACCATATGTGGTCTTGTTTCACCTCTAACCAATTCTATAGGAATTTTTTTCAAACGATGTTGATAATCTAGATAAGTATGGGGACTATCTTCAATAGTGACATCCACTCCAATATCATGCATACAACGGTCTTTTAAAAACTGTCTTATATCTTTATCTATATCCCAATTGGTATGCCCACCAATAGCAGAAATTGACGATTTTCTTATTCCCTTATCTACAACCCATTCCTTGCTACTCTTAATCCCGAATACAAATTTATCATTATATTTTAAAAAAAGAGAAGCATATATTTCAAAAACCCCTTCTACACTGGTTAATCGTTCTACAAAATCATTTACCCAATTGTTACCATTCACCTTTTACTACCCTCCTCTTTTAAGTTTTTTCAAATTACGATTTCTTTTGAAAGCATACTGGTAATTCCTTGTAAAACTTGGCAGAGATTTAAAAAATTTCTTCAGTATTCTCATATATAGAGTAAAAAGTATTATCCTGATCATTACAACATGATACTTTACCTAACTGATTTTATCATATTTGGTCAATTTCTGGTAAGATATAGGGATAATTTAACCAGTTAGCCACATTAAAAAACCAATTTTATTAAGTTTTAATAAATATTTTATGAGTATTTTAAAATAGTATCATATAATAATTAAAGAATATAAAATAATAAGCCATACTGTTAA
>CAZLMD010000054.1:0-2446 GCA_964560535.1 uncultured Atribacterota bacterium | reverse complement strand
TTATGGATATCCAACCTGATATTAATTTTTATTACTATTCTTTTGCTGATCGGGGTCAGCTTAATAATAACAGAAAATTTTCGGGAATTTATAGAGTTTTCACCACCGGATAATCAAAGACAGCCTATTTTTTTTAACAGAACATTCCTCAGAGCTGACCGGACAATAATGAAAATAATTGAAACAGAGCCAGATAAACTTTTAAATAGTGATTATATTAATCAGTTGGATATTCTTTTAAATTCTTTAAATGCTGCCCTAATTATAGAGAAAGATAGAGATGTAATCCATTTCTCACCATTTCTTTCTGAAATTGGAATCGATTATCATAATATCTTGCAAAAACAAGTGGAAACAACAAACAGAACAGACGGTATTATCAGAATTTCAGATACCCTATTTGTTAAAACTATCCCTGTAGATTATAGTGACAACACAACAGGTACACTGTTTTTGATTAATGATTCCACTATTGCTGCCGAAGAATTAAAGACTTTTAAAAATTCTGTTATTTATACACTAATATTATTTTTAATTATAATGATAATCATTAATACTCTTATAACATATCTATTATCCAGACAGATTGTAAGTCCGATTGTACGTCTAAAAAATGCAGCTCAGCTAATTCAAAAAGGTAACTATGATTTTCAGCTGAAATCACCTAGCAAGGATGAGATAGGTTCATTATTTCTTAGCTTCGAAGAGGCACGTAAGCAATTAAAAAAATCTGAGGAAACACAAAAAATCTATGAACAAAGCCGTAATGAACTGATTACCAACATCTCACATGATTTGAAAACTCCAATTACTACTATAAAGGGATACATAGAAGGTATTATGGACGGCATTCCAAAATCAAAGGAAAAAGAGGATAAATATTTACAAACAATATATCAAAACGCACTAAATATGGAATCATTAATTGAAGATTTATTCTTATTATCCAGATTTGATTTAAACCAATCTTTGTATCAGTTTGAAAATATAAATATCAAAGATTTTCTATCTGATTCATATGAAGAATTACAATTTTATTTAATGGAAAAGAATATTAAGCTGGAATATATAGAAAATTATGAGGGACAAAAACTGGTAAAAGCTGATAGACAGCAGTTGAAAAGAGTAATTATTAATATTATAAACAATGCCATTAATTATAAGAACGTAGATGACCCTGAAATTAAAATAGTTTTAACAGAAAGAAAACACGAAGCACAGATAGAGATAAGGGATAATGGTAGAGGAATTTCTGAAGATATGCTGGACAAGGTTTTTGAACGTTTCTACAAAGCAGATAGGTCTCGTTCCAACAATATACCCGGTACAGGCCTGGGCCTTTATATTGCTCGAAAAATTATTAATGATCATGGGGGATCTATTTGGGCAAAAAGTAAAATCAATAAGGGAACAAGTATTTTCTTTACACTGCTTAAAATAGAAAAAAATAGCCACCAATGACCTTGAGAAAATAGGAGATAGGATGCTCATGATGAGAAAAATATTGATTATTGAAGATCAGGTAAGTATTGCCGAACTTGTTAAAGATTATTTGGAAATTAATAACTTCCAGGTAGAAATAAAGACAAATGGGCAGGAAGGACTTGAAGCCGCTCTATGCGGGGATTTTGACTTAATACTTCTTGACCTGATGCTTCCCGATCTTGATGGGTTTGAAATATGCAAGAAAATTAGACACAAGAAAAACATCCCTATTATCATTATTTCAGCCAGAGGTGAGGATATTGACAAAATCAGAGGATTGGGTTTAGGAGCAGATGATTATATCAGCAAGCCCTTCAGTCCTAATGAGTTAGTTGCAAGAGTTAAAGCACACCTGAGTCGATTTGACCGTTTAACCGGAAAAGATGAAAAAAATAAAAATGAAATTAATATTAAGAATTTAACCATAAACCAGGTATCAAGACGTGTTTTTCTTGATAACAAAGAAATAATTCTTACTACCAAAGAATTTGAGATATTGAATTTTCTGGCCTCACACCCCAATGCAGTCTTTAGTAAAGAACGGCTTTATGACCATATTTGGGGTGATGATTCTTATGGAGATATAGCTACTATCGCTGTCCATATTAAAAAAATAAGAGATAAGATTGAAAAAGACCCTCAAAAACCCCGTTTTATTGATACACTATGGGGTTCAGGCTACCGCTTTAATTCTTAATTTTTTTGTTTACATTTAAAATTAGAAATGGTAATTTATGAACAAATCTTATATATTTCACTTTTTTGTAAAATCTATACAGGGAGGTTTCAATAATGAATATAAAAAAAGGGTTCTTAAACATTTTTAATATATTGTTAATTGTTTTAGTTTTTAGTTTGACGGTTTACTCTGCTGCTGAGGAACAAAGAATTATTCAGACTTATGGAGAAGCAGAAATAACCGCCCAGCCTGACCTGGTAAAGATAAGCATCTCTATTGAAA
>CAZLMD010000053.1:4735-7743 GCA_964560535.1 uncultured Atribacterota bacterium | reverse complement strand
ATACTTAATTTCCAGGACTTGTTGCTGAAATCTGCCAATCTTTTACGTGAAAACCCGGATGTCCGCCAACATTTTCAAGAAAAATATCGGACTTTACTTGTTGATGAATTTCAGGATACTGACCCCATTCAAGCGGAAATCATTTTCTATTTAACAGGTGAGCAACTTAAAGAAAAGGAATGGAAAAAATTGGTTCCCCGTGCCGGCAGTCTATTTATTGTGGGGGACCCACAACAATCAATATACCATTTTAGAAGAGCAGATATTTCTATTTATAATCAGGTCAAAAAATTGATTGCAAAGAGTAAGGGGAAGATAGTAAGACTGAGCACTAATTTTCGTTCTCTACATTCTATCGGACAACATATTAACCCCCTTTTTCAAGATCTATTCAATTGCCATGCAGATGAGTTTCAGCCTGCCTATTCTCCCATGCAAACTATCCGGGAGGACAAAAAAGAATACTGTTCAGGCGTTTACCACCATATTATTGCCGGAGGAAGAGACAGAGTGTCGACCATGGAGGATGATGCTCGAAACATAGCTCTATTGATCAGGGATTGGGTGGATAATAAATTAAAAATTGTGAGAACTGAGGATGAGCTGGGAAAAGGTGAAAAGCCAGAAGTAAATTATAGTGATTTTATGATACTGTTACGTTACAAAAGCGGTATGGAGCTATACTCTAAAACATTGGGTCAATACAATATACCTGTTACAGTGTCAGGGTCTTCTTCTATAAATGAATCACTATACCTTCGAGAATTATTAAAACTGTTACGGCTTTTGAAAGATCCTGATAATCAGATCTTATTTGTTGCTGTGTTAAGGGGAATATTTTTTGGTTTTTCTGATGAAGACCTCTATATATATAAGTCTGCTGGCGGGAATTTTAATCTGTTTTCAGATATTCCCATTACCTTAAGCGATGGTTTAAAACAAAAATTTTATAATACTATCAAACAACTAAAAGATTATTACAAATGGTGTTTAGAATACCCTCCAACTGTTGTACTGGAAAAAATTATGATTCAATCAGGATTATTGCCCTTTTTTTGCAGCAGAGCCGGGGGTAACAAAAAATTTAATGAATTCTTCTTCATTTTAGAATATTTGCGTAAATCTGAAACAAAGGATTTTTTTACCTATAACGGAATGGTTGAACAACTTGATAGATTGTGGCAGTCAGGCCTGGAAGAGGAATTCAGCATGGGAGCTGAGTTAAATACAGTCCGTTTAATGAACTTACATAAGGCAAAAGGTCTGGAGGCGCCTGTAGTCTTTTTAGCTATTCCCTTTCAAAGTCGAAGACCGGGCCCTTCATATTATATTGAACGTGTCGGGGATATCCCGAAAGGACATTTTTTAGTTAAAAAATACCATAATTTTGGCGAAGGGAAGACGATAGCTCAACCAAAAAAATGGAAAAAATATTATCATATTGAAACTTCCTATCAGAATGCCGAAGAAACCCGCCTGCTCTATGTGGCATCTACCAGGGCGAAGAATATGTTAGTGATTAGCAGCTTTGGAACTAATTACCAGGATAATAATAAAAATCCATGGCAGCCTCTATTAAAAAATATTAAGCCTGAGATGTTGTTGAATATTCCAGAAGATAAGTGTGTTAAGACAGATACCGGTGAAAAAAGCTTTACATTCAAAGATTACGAAGATCATCTCAACAAGACTGAGTATGTTAAAAATAAGATATTGTTAAAAAGCCATTTAGATATCACTGCCTCAAGACAGATAGAGTACCTCGAAACAGAGCACTCCCGCATTGAGACAATCGATAAAGGTGGCAAAAGATGGGGTAACACGGTACATGGAATACTAGAATATTTAGTCAAAGAGAAAATAGAGTATGGTTTTATTAAAAAATATATAGTGTATCTATTGGAGAAAAATGGTATCGATATAAACCGTCAGGAAGAATTGTTTAATATTGTTCAAAAATTTATAGAAAGTGATTTATATTTTAGAATTAGAAATGCCCATCAACGATTTACTGAAACACCTTTTAACCTAAAAATTACTTCAACCGACTCATTATATGCAGAACTCATCTCTCCAAAATTGGAAGAAGCGGTCAGAAAACCAATTGTATTAACAGGCACTATCGACCTTGTTTTTCAGGAAGAAGGAGGCTGGGTAATAGTTGATTATAAAACAGATTGTCCTGTTGAAAAAGAGGGCTACTCCAAATTAAGACATTTTTATGAAGCTCAAATATCAGTATATAGTAAAATATGGCAGAAATTAAGCAATGAGAAGGTAAAAGAAAGTATTATTTATTTTGTTACAGAATAAAAATAGCCAGAGATTGTCTCTGGCTATTTTTTATTATTGATGTAATATATTTTTTATGTAAATATTTTAATTATATATTATATACTTAATATGTTTAAATTAACATGCCCCTGAAAATGGTGAATTGAAATAAATTTTAAAACCTTTTGATAAAAAAGAATCCCTGTAATCAATTGTCAAGGAATCTGAATAATTAGCAAGTCTTGGTTCTAAAATAAATTCAAAGTCATCCTTTTTAAAGCTCTTATCATCGTCTTTTTGCTCATCCAGAGCAATACCAAATCTGGGACCAGCTCAGCCAACCCCTGTAATCATAATTCGTATTTTTTTTGCAGGCTGTTCTTGTTCTTTAAGCATATTTGTAAGCTGTTCTGCTGCTGTGTCGGTAATATTTATTATCATTTCCTTTTCTCCTAATAATAGTTTTTAGGTTAGTATCTGTAAGTAATTGTAATCGCTATTTAGTATTATATAATATCATGAAAAATAATAAAGTCAACTACCATGTAATTAATCAGACTATTTTGCTATAATTAGTTAATTTTTTGAAGTAGTATCAGAATAAGGATGAGAATCTGAGAGGGTGTAAATTCGCGGCTATTCTATTCCTTTATTTCAACAAATTAGCAGTTACAATTAACGTCTTTATCAGAAAGTGTTATAATATTGTTCATAATAAAATATTCATTTATTTT
>CAZLMD010000053.1:0-4635 GCA_964560535.1 uncultured Atribacterota bacterium | reverse complement strand
ACAAATATAATTATATCTAATACAGGACAAGGAGGATATTTCTACATGAAAAAAAGGACAATTTTTCTACCGATCATTATGGCAATATTACTATCTTATTTTTTTGCAGGTAGTTGTTTGCTTACTGTTTCAGGAGATGAACAGATATCCATAGTATCAGAACCAAAATATAATGCCACTGCAGATGTTCCTTATATATATCAACTGGTAATAGATGGCAATAAAGATAAAGTAGGATTTCAACTTATAGATGCTCCAGAAGGAATGACTGTCGGAAGTGTAACAGGGGTTATAAAATGGACTCCAGCCCAGGAACAGATAGGGGACCACAAAGTAAATATTCAAATAAGTGATTCCCTGTCTAAAGATGAACAGGTGTTTACCATAACTGTAAATGCATTACAATTAAGCTCAATCATTGTTAAACCTGATTCAATGAATTTAGAAGGCATAAATACCACTAAAAAGATTGAATTTATTAATGCTCTATATAAAAATGTCGAAAATTTCAGCAGGTTGATAGATAAAACAAGATGTGTCTTTACCTCAAGTAATGAGAATATTGCTACTGTCAATAAAGAAGGGGTAGTTGAAGCTAGAAATATCGGAACAACAGAAATTTTAGTTAGCTATACTGAAGATGATATTACTAAAAGTGTCTCGATTCCCGTTGTGATTACCTTTCCACCATTGCCTGTTTTTGGAGGAGGCTGACCTGCTAAAAAATAATTCCTGATAGTTTGTCAGGATTTAAAATTACAAATTATATTACCATCTTTCTCCCATTTGTTGTAAACAATTATGAAAGATAAAAAAAGGACAATACCTATTATTATGACACTATATTGCAAAATATTGGTTTGGCCAGATAAGATGAGCAGAAAAAAGTATTAATAAGAATTGACAGGCAATGATATAATATTTTGTAATGATAGGCAAAGTAGATATCTGTTTGAGAAAGCCTAACAATATTTGTTATTAAATTAAATGATACATTGTAGCTTTAACCAAATAGTATAAAATAAGATAGTGAAAAAAGGAAGGAGGTGATAAAGTGAAAAGGAAGACTGTTCTATATGTCTTGATTATTGTATTGCTAACCTCTTTTCTTCTAAGTGGATGTATGATGCCTTTTTTAGGAAATGAACCGGTAGTTATTAAGTCAAAACCTACACTTAGTGCTATTGTAGGAAAGCTATACAAATACGATTTAGCTGTTGAAGATGATGGTAAAACCAAATTAGTATTTAACCTGTTCGAGTCACCGGAGGGTATGACTATTGAAGGTTCGACAGGTCTATTGCTATGGACACCAACACAGGAGCAGGTTGGAGAACATAATGTAAAGATCCGTGTCAGTGATGGATGGTACAAAGATGAGCAAGAATTTACTATATTGGTAAAATTGTTTCAATTAGAATCTATTGTTGTTGAACCTGCTAAAATGACTTTTGAAAGTTTAAACAAGATTGAGAATATTAAGTCTATAAAGGCTAACTATACTGATGGTTCTGTAAATGAGATTACTGATAGGGCAAAATGTGTTTTTCAATCCAAAGATAATAGTGTTGCTACAGTTGATGAAGAAGGAAGGGTAACTTCGAGGACCTATGCCAGTACAACAGTTACAGTAAGCTATACTGAAGATGGAGTAACCAAAACAGCCAATATTAGTGTTAATATTAAAAGGCCAGTCACCATAGGAGGAGGCTGACCTGCTAAAAAATAATTCCTGATAGTTTGTCAGGACTTAAAAATATAGTATAATAGAATAGATTGCGGGAGTGGATAGGTTCTGGTGGACCTTGCGGACTTCAAATCCGTGGGCGGTGGTTTTTAAATTACCGCGGTGGGTTCGATTCCCACCCCTCTCGCCATTTAGCTTTAATGCCCATAAATGGTATAAAACACCATGACTAAAATGGGCATTTTATATTATATATAGTTTATGTTAGAATATATGTTATCATTTTAATTATATTTTTAAGCTCAAAATTAACTGTATTAGACATAAGACAGAGAAATAAAATTTTAAAGATATAAATAAAACATAAAATTGTCTGAGTCAAATTTTCGGTATGTGTATGGATTATTGCTTATATTTTAAAACAAACCATAAACTAAAGAGCATTTTACCAGTTTGAATTCAAATAATGTTATGGTTATGTTGGCTCAATATAGATATTTTAAATTTAAAAATCAGGAGAAAATATTTTAATTTGGGTAGTGATCAAGATAAAAAACCAATGAACAATTTACACTCACAATTAGCCCGTATTCCTAGCGTAGAAGAGGTTTTACAATTAAAAGAGATGGAACCGGTAATAAATAAATATTCTAAAAAGATGGTTACCCCGCTGGTCAGACTGGTTCTGGAAGAGGAAAGGAATAATATAAAAGATGGAATTCCCTCTTCACAATTAACAACTATAGCATCAAGGTGTATTGCCTTAGTCAGGAAGGAATATCAGTCTTTCATCATTCCGGTTATAAATGGAACCGGTGTAATTTTGCATACAAATCTGGGTAGAGCGATTTTGGGCTCCTCAATTATAAAGGACTCCCTGTTAACATTAACAGGCTACAACAACCTTGAATACAACCTTTTTGAAGGTGAAAGGGGAAAAAGAGGATATTTTGTTGAGCAAATGCTTACAGTTTTCAGTCAATCAGAAAGTTCCCTTGTCCTCAATAATAATGCTGCGGCAGTTTTTTTAATTTTAAAGGTACTGGCAAAAGGAAAAGAGGTAATAATCTCAAGAGGGGAATTGGTGCAAATTGGAGGAGGATTTCGTATTCCAGACATATTGCGGGAGAGTGGAGCTATCCTTCGGGAAGTAGGTACCACTAACCATACCAGTATAAGTGATTATAAAGAAGCTATTAATGAAAATACCGGTCTATTATTGAAAGTTCATCAGAGTAATTTTTCTTTAGAAGGATTTACAAAATCAACAGATGCAAAAGAGCTCAGTGTTTTAGCGAAAAAACATAAACTTCCATTAGCTGTAGACCTGGGAAGTGGCGCATTCATGCCTACTGAACAGTTTTCTTTAGAACATGAACCAACAGTACAAGAAGTGCTGAGAAGTGGGGCTGACCTTGTTTGTTTTAGTTGTGACAAATTGTTAGGAGGCCCACAAGGGGGGATTATCTGTGGAAAAAGCGAGTATGTTAATAAAATAAGGAAAGATCCTTTATTTCGAACCTTCCGTGTAGGGAAAATAACTTTAACTCTCCTTCAATCTACCCTGTTATGCTATTTACAAGGAAGATCTTTACAGGAGCTGCCTATTTGGAAGATGATCTCTTTACCTACTAGTGAAATCAAAAAGAGGAGTAACCTTTTAGCCCGAAGTCTGAAGAAAAAGGGGATCCCGGCTGAGGTTACCGAAGATGTCTCCTTGATTGGAGGAGGGGCTTTACCCGGTAAAACATTACCTACCTACCTGATAAGGATCAAGGTTGATAATAATATTGATGAATTAGACCTTAAGCTCAGAATGTCTTATCCAGCTGTTTTAGGAAGAGTTAAAGAGAATTATTTGTTTTTTGATCCCAGAACAATAGATCCCGGGTCAGATAAGAAGTTAGTTGAAATTATTGCTATCGCTTTTACAGAATATATTGAAGAACAAAAGACAGGGTAAAAATATTTATGGTTATTTTTGGCACTGCCGGACATATCGATCATGGGAAAACTAGTTTAATTTATTCTTTAACCAGCATTGATGCAGATCGATTACCTGAAGAAAAGTCAAGAGGTATGACAATTGACCTCGGGTTTGCCTGGATGGAGACTTCTAAGGGGGAAAAAATAGGTATAATCGATGTTCCCGGCCATGAGCACTTTATACGGAATATGATTACAGGTATTACTTCTGTCGATGCCTTTATTTTAGTTGTCGATGCCAAAGAAGGCTGGAAATTACAGACAGAAGAGCATTTCCAAATAATAAGGCTTTTAGAAATTGAGTATGGTTTAATTGCAATTACCAAAGCCGATCTTGTTTCATCCGATCGATTGGAGAATACTAAAAAAGAGATACAGGAAAGAATTAATTATCCAAACAAACCTAATATTCCAATTATTTATTTTAGCAGTAAAGACGAGAGGAGTATTTCTCAGCTAAAGTCAGAGATTGAAAAAATAAGTAGAAATATTCCTCAAAAGAAAGATATCAGTAAACCACGCCTATTTATAGACCGAGTTTTTGAAGTAAAAGGCAGTGGAACAGTGGTTACCGGAACCATGCTCAATGGTAATCTGTCTATGAATCAGACTGTATACCACTTCCCTTCTAAAGAGAAATCCCGTTTACGTCAGATACAGAGTTATAATATTTCAGTAGATAGGGTAATCATGGGTAATAGGGTTGCTCTCAATTTAACAGGGCTAAAGAAAGAGGATGTCAAAAGAGGTGATTTGATTTATCATAATCTAAAAATGACCTCAGGGAAAATATTTGATGTACTTTTAAACATTCTGCCTCAAAAATCCTCCCTTAATTTTAAAAATGGTAGTGAGATTGAATTTATTTCTCATACAAAAATCTTAAGGGGAACCATCTTTTTTAAAAATAAAGAAGTAAAACCAGAAGAAAAATTCTATGCTCAGATTCGTTTCAAAGAATC
>CAZLMD010000052.1:5819-8039 GCA_964560535.1 uncultured Atribacterota bacterium | reverse complement strand
AAAGATTTCAAGTAAAAAGGTATTCTTAAATCATATCTATTTAAATATGATCCTTCAGGGCATATTAAATATCCAAAGAATTATTTTTTAATTAAATTTTCCATCAAATATGTTAATCTACCCTGTAAATTAAAAGATGAGTATTATCAAGAATTGTTAAATAAATGAAAAATATTATATAATTACCCGAAAGATCGCTTAAATAATTACATTAAACCCCAATAATATTTAATAAAAATGTTTATTGAAGATATAAATATAGTTTTTTCATTATTGCAAACATGCTATTATTACTTTGTAGTATCGGAGTCTTATTAAAGACTCTTAAAATATAAAAATATTTACTAAAAGGGGTTCCATACATGTTTAACCTTTCACTTTCTCTTTCCAGAAACATTGGTATTGATCTGGGTACCAGTACTACTATGGTATATGTCAAAGGTAGGGGTATTATTTTAGAAGAACCCTCCATAGTGGCATACCAAAAGAACTATAACCGTATTTTAAAAGTAGGGAAAGAAGCAAAAGAAATGGTCGGGAGAACGCCAAGAGGTGTCTATACTATTCGACCTTTGCAGTATGGTGTTATTGCCAATTTTGAAGTAACTGCAGAGATGTTGCGATATTTTATTAAAAAAATATTTACCCGTTATCAATTTATAAAACCTTCGATTACAATATGTGTACCTTCAGGTGTATCAGAGGTTGAAAAAAGGGCAGTTTCAGAAGTTGCTTATGAATGTGGTTCACGTAGAGTATTTTTAATTGAAGAACCAATTGCTGCAGCTATTGGTGCCGGACTTCCTACTTTTGAACCAATGGGTAATTTAATTATTGACATTGGGGGAGGCACTTCAGAGGTGGCAGTTATTTCTTTAGGAGGAATTGTAATAAGTGAAATGACCAAAGTGGCTGGTGATTATTTGAACCAACAGATTGTTAAATATATTAAAGAAAGTCGTGGTCTTTTAGTCGGCGATCTAACTGCTGAAGATTTAAAAAAATCACTTTCTAGAAGAGATGGTGGTTATGACGAAGGCTTTGAAGAAGAGTTTTTTGAAGCCAGAGGCAGAGATAGGCTTACTGGCTTACCTATTAAAATAGAATTAACTAAAGGTGAACTAAAAGAAGCCATATACAGTTCAGTCCAGATAATAACAAATACTGTAAAAATGGCTTTAGAGAAAACTCCTCCAGAATTGGTCTCTGATATTATAAACAAAGGCTTAATCATGACCGGAGGGGGATCTTTGCTGGCAGATTTAGATAAGATAATTCAAGAACAAATTAAAATTCCTGTTTTTGTTTCAAAAGAACCACAATACTGTGTGGTCAAAGGAACTGGAGAGGCACTAGAAAATTTTGATAAGTACAGCAGGGTGCTTATGAAAACTTTCAGAAGTAAATAGATAGTTTATAGTAAAATAATGTTTTTAGGATTTTTGAAGTTATCGAATAAATGTAAATATTTTTGTTTGTTTCGAAAGAAGTTTTAACACGAATCAGGAGCTACTTTTTATTGAATAAATTCTCTAAAGAAAAAAAGGCTTTTATTCTATTCTTGTGTCTTTCAATATTTTCTGCTCTGTTAATTACCATAGATTATCATGGCAAAGGAGTGCTGGGACTGGTGAAAGATACAGGCTTTTTAATAATAAAACCCATAAATCAGACTGTTCACAATACCCTGAAACATTTTACAAAATATTTTCAAATATTAACTGAAGCTGAAAATATTCATAGAAAAAATGATCAATTGGAACAGGAAAACCGGGAACTTCAAAATGAAAACGCGGTCCTAAAAGAAAAACTATCCACTTATGATCGAATTGTTAAGATGACACAGTTTAAAGAATACTATAATTATGAAATGATTCCAGCTCAGGTTATTGGGAGAGAGCCGGACAATTGGTTTCATAGTGTAACTATTGACATGGGCAGTAAAGAGGGTGTAGAAGTGGATATGGGAGCAGCCACACATAAAGGTTTGGTTGGAAAGGCTATACATGTAGAAAAAAATACTTCAGAAATCTTATTATTAATAGACCAGGGTTGCTCAGTAGGGGCTATGGTTCAGAGATCAAGAGAGGTCGGAGTTGTAAAAGGAGGAACTGAGAGTACCTATTGCTACCTTGATTATGTTGCACATGATGCTGATGTTCAGGTTAATGATATTATAGTAACCTCTGGTATGGGCAGCACAATTCCAAAAGGTATTGT
>CAZLMD010000052.1:4502-5719 GCA_964560535.1 uncultured Atribacterota bacterium | reverse complement strand
TTAATGATATTATAGTAACCTCTGGTATGGGCAGCACAATTCCAAAAGGTATTGTAATCGGACGTGTTGCTGTTATTAGAAAAGAAAAACACGACCTTTTTCAAAGAATTTTAATTAAACCCGAAGTAGATTTTAATAAATTAGAAGAAGTGTATATGGTAAGGATTTCTGACTATGGTTATTAAAGGAGTTATTGTTTTTAAAATATGAATAGAGTAGAATCAATTAAACTGAATAATGGTCTTAGACTGATAACCTGCCTGATGCCAGATATGCACTCTGTATCAATAGTTATAGGGATTAAAGCAGGTTCTATATATGAAAGAAAAGAAGAACAAGGTATTTCTCATTTTATTGAACATATGCTTTTCAAAGGTACTGAAAAGAGAAAGAATACTTTAGAAATTTCACAGGCTATCGAACAATTAGGCGGGGAAATAAACGCTTCTACCTCTGAGGAATATACTTTTTTGTATTGCAAAGTATTGTATAGAAACTTTGCTCAAGCATTTGAAGTGCTTTTAGATATTTTAAACAACTCCCTTTTTAGAGAAGAAGATATACATGGAGAAAAAAGGGTAGTGTTAGAGGAGATCAATAAATACCAGGATATCCCTGAAGACTGGATTACTTTTTTAATTAATAGATTAATGTGGAAAGATACCGTATTTGGACAGAATGTCTTAGGGGAAAAGGAGACAGTCCGGATGTTTGACAGAAAGATGCTATTACCTTATTTCCAGGAACGATACCAACCTCAAAATATGGTTGTTAGTGTTACAGGCAACTTTTCTCCTGATGTAATTACAGATATGATAGGAAAGATATCTTTTCCTGATAAAAATAGTAAGAAGAGAGAAATGCCTGCTGTTAAGATGGAAACACATAGATCACCAGAATTAAAATTAATAAAGAGAAGGGTAAATCAATCACATCTCTGCTTTGGTTTTGAGGGAATACCCAGATTACATCAAGATAAAATTACAATGGATCTCCTTAACATTATTTTTGGGGGAGGTCTTAGCTCCAGGTTATTTCAAGAGATTCGGGTTAAAGAGGGACTTGCTTATGATATACACTCTTATCCCCAGTATTTTGATCAAACCGGCTCTTTCAATGTATATGCCGGAGTAATTTCTGAAAAATTAATACATAGTGTAGAACAAATAATAAATGAATTTAGAAAAATAAAAGATAAAAGGGTTTCTGAGATTGAG
>CAZLMD010000052.1:0-4402 GCA_964560535.1 uncultured Atribacterota bacterium | reverse complement strand
CTACTCCCACTATTAAAAATTTAAAAAGGTTAATAAAATGCCATTAGATTTAAGGATAGGAGATATAATAAAATTAAAAAAAAAGCATCCTTGTGGGGGATTCCATTGGGAGATAGATAGAACCGGAATTGATATAGGCATTAAATGTCTTTGCTGTGGAAGAAGAGTGCTGGTTCCCAGATCAAAAATAGAGAGAAGAATAAGGCTTATAATTAAAAGAGACTAAACTAACACTATTCATGGCTATACATTAGATAAAAGATAATCTACTCAGTTCGTTCTATTTTTTTGTGATATTATAACGAACAAGTATACAATATTTTACTGATGGAACATATATAAAAATAATCCAGTATTAAGCAAATCTATGACTATAAAGAATAAGTCGATAAAGAGGCTCATGGTCATGATACTTGCAAAGATTTCAGAAAAAACTAAAAATATGAAACTGTAAATTTATAATAATAATTCTTGATATACAAAAAGTGTAATGGTATAATGGTTAAGCATTTTTTCCTTGCTCCTATCCAGTGAAACTGAATAGGGGCCATTTTGACCAAAAGGAGGTGAGCAAATGCGTAACTACGAACTGATGATATTACTTGACCCCAGTCTGCAGGATGAAGACATAAAAGGTTTACTTGATAAAATCAATCAAACAATAACTGCGAATCAAGGAAAAATAATAAAGACAAACCAATGGGGCAAAAGAAGGTTGGCTTATGAGATTAAGAAATTTCAAGAAGCCTTTTATGTAATAGTAGAATTTGAATTAGAACCGAATAATATTGTTAATATCGAAAACAGTATTAAGTTTGAAGAAAAGATAGTTAGATATCTTTTGGTTCTAGGCTCTAAGAAGATACTTAAAACCCCAACAAAAGCAACCGCCAGTAAAAAAACAGAGTAAACATTATTTTCATCATACTTTTCTAAATTTGGTTTTAACAACATATTAAACATATTTGGGATTTTAAGTTATAGATAATAGAAAGGAAATAGCGAATGATTAAGAGAAGTAGCTATAGAGGATTGAGAGCAAGAAGAAAAATCTGTTATTTTTGTGCCGAAAAAAAAGAAGCAGATTATAAAGAATTTGAACTTTTAAATCGTTTTATAAGTGATCAGGGGAAGATACTTCCACGTAGAGTTACCGGAAGCTGTGCCAAACATCAGAGGACTCTTGCAATGGCAATAAAAAGAGCGAGAGATGTTGCTTTATTGCCATTTGTTAATCGTTAAAATGTCTTTTCATTTTTAACGGCAGGAGATTAGAGGATAAAAATAAGGGGTAGTTAATTTATTGAGAGATCGTATGCCAACTAAATCAATTGTAGAAGGGGCTTTCCTTTCGGCAATTACAGCATTGCTATTTTTAGCCAGCTTCTATATTCCTGTATTGGGAACATTGATCAGTTTCTTATGCCCGTTGCCGATAATTATTTTATGCTTACGTCATAACATTAAGATAGCTTTACTGGCACTATTCATATCTTTTTTTTTGGTCTCTTTAATTGCCGGACCCTTTCAAGGGCTTGTTGCAATATTAGGCTTTGGTATACTGGGAATTGTCTTAGGTGTAGCTATAAAGAAAAAGATGTCTCTATCAGAAATATTACTGATAGGAAGTTTTACCTCTTTTGTGTCTAAAGTATTGTTAATATTTGCCGGACTTTGGATAACAGGTGTTAACCCATTATTACTTAGCATACAGGAAATCGATCATAGTTTTGCCAGCAGCCTATCTTTTTACCAGAATATCGGGATTGGACAGGAACAGATAGAAGCTTTTAAAAACTCTATTTCCCAGTCTCTTGAATTGATAAAAATTGCCTTTCCGGCAATGCTGATATTGGGGTCTGTCTTCGATACTATAATTAACTATTGGGTAGCTGGATGGATTCTAAAAAGGTTGGGATACACAATTGCGCCACTTGTCCCGTTTCGTGAATGGAGGGTAAGCAGTTCTTTTTTTTGGAGCTATGCATTGGGAATATTTTTACTGATAATTAATTCAAGATTTAATTTTCCTTTGTTTCAAAAGGTCGGTTTAAATATTCAACTATTGTTTTCAATGATTTTTTTGTTTACCGGGCTGGCTTTAGTATCCTATCTTTTTTATCATTTCAAAATTAAATCAATTTTTTTCTGGGTAACCTGTTTCCTGATTTTTATCCAACCTATTCTATCTCTAGTGGTTACCTGGGCGGGAATACTGGATGTCTGGCTTGATTTTCGTACATTATTGTTTGCTGAAAATAAAACTAGCTAAAAATTAAAACGAAAGAGTATTAAAGTTAAGAAAAAATTTTCCTCAAAGTATAGGGAGGGGATATATTATGAAGGTTATCTTAAAGGAAAATATGGATAATTTAGGATACACTGGAGATGTGGTAGAGGTTAGCAAGGGATATGCCAGAAATTATTTATTTCCCAGAGGTTTAGCCATCGAACATACCAGTGGCAATTTAAAATCTATTGAACATCTTAAGAAAAAAGAATGGGAAAAACGGAACCGAGAAATATTAGAAGCCAAGGAATTAGCAGACAAACTTAACAAATTGGAAATCGTGTTTATGGTAAAAGTAGGAAAAGATGGGAAATTATTTGGCTCAATTACTAATAAAGATATTGCACAATATCTGATAGATAATCATCAGATAGAAATTGACCGTAAAAAGATTGAACAAAATGAAATAATCAAAAGAACTGGAGATTACCAGGCAAATATTCGTTTACACAGAGAAGTTAATGCACAGATAAATGTTAGGATAATTCCTGAAGAAGAAGCAAAAAAAGAAGAAAGTATCTCTAATGAAGAAAAAATAGAAGGAAGCAAGACAGATAAGGTAGAGTAGCAATAAAATCTTCCAAACAGAAAAAGAGATTTAGGAGAAATAAATGGAAATAACGAGGAGTGCCCCACAAAATATAAGTGCAGAACAGGCAACATTAGGCTCAATTCTCCTTGAAAAAGAATCTATACTAAATTGCATAGAAGTACTACACTGGGAAGATTTTTATAAAACTGCTCATCAGACTATATACCAATGTGCACTAGAACTATTTGAAAAGAACCAGGTAGTAGATTTAATTACACTAACAGAAGAACTGAAAAAAAGAAAACAGCTGGATGAAGTTGGTGGGGCAACTTATCTGGCAACATTAATGAGCAGTGTTCCAACAGCTGCCAATGTTACATATTATGCCAAAATCGTTGAAGAAAAAGCAATATTAAGAAAATTAATTAATCATGCAACACAGATTGTGGCGATGGGATATGAAGAACAGGAAGAAGCACAAGTATTACTGGATAAGGCAGAAAACTTAATTTTTGATGTGTCTCAACAAAAAATAAGGAATTTTTTTAGTCCAATTAAGGACTTATTAACTGAGAGCTTTGAAAAGATTGAAGACCTTTATCACAGTGGAAATTTTATTACAGGAGTGCCTACTGGTTTTGCAAACCTTGATGAACTGACCACAGGCTTTCAACCATCTGAATTAATTATTGTTGCTGGAAGACCGTCAATGGGAAAGACAGCTTTTTGTATGAATATAGCTCAGTTTGCTGCTATGCAACATAAAATTCCAGTAGCAGTATTCAGTTTAGAGATGTCCAAATCACAGATTGTTCAGAGAATGCTGTGTTCAGAAGCTCGGATTGATACACATGCTTTAAGAAGAGGAACAATGCCAGAAGAGGACTGGCCCAAGCTGTCTATGGCTGCTGGTAGGCTATCCACTGCGCCAATATTTATTGATGATACAGCAGGGATATCACCTTTAGAGATAAAGGCGAAGACCCGTAGACTAAAAGCTAAACACGACTTGGGACTTGTATTAATTGATTATTTACAATTAATACAGACTGGTACTAAGATTGAAAACCGCCAACAGGAAATATCACAAATATCACGTTCTCTTAAAGGTCTTGCCCGAGAATTAAATGTGCCAGTGGTAGCGGTATCGCAGCTGTCAAGAGCAGTGGAACAGCGTTCTGACCAGAGACCTCGTCTTTCAGACTTGAGGGAGAGTGGTGCTCTGGAACAGGATGCTGATGTAGTAGTCTTTATTTACCGGGAAGAATACTACAAACCGAAGAGTAGTAGAAAAGGTATAGCAGAAGTTCTGATTAGCAAGCAAAGAAATGGCCCTACCGGAACTATAGAACTTGCTTTTTTAAAAGAGTACACACGTTTTGAAAATTTGGCCAGAATATCAGAGGAAATGTAACAAAAAATATAAATAGTATTTTTAACTATCTTTTTTTTGAAAATTCGTTGACACTTTTTATAAAATATTGTAACATTGTAAGGCAATTAAAAAAGTTAGGTGTTAAGGAACCATATTTGCGGGCCGTTAGCTCAGTAGGTAGAGCATCTGACTCTTAATCAGAGGG
>CAZLMD010000051.1:3366-8319 GCA_964560535.1 uncultured Atribacterota bacterium | reverse complement strand
TAGTAGATACCAGACCAGTTATGCCTCCCGAATTTAACCCAGGTAAAGGAAAGTTATGTATCAAGGGATGGCATGTACATGAATTCGTAAACCATTCAGACCGCCTAACTGATCCTTTAATAAAAAACGAATACGGGGATTGGGTAAAAGTAAGCTGGGAAGAAGCTTTAAATTTTATAGCAAATAATATCAGGCAATTGATGAATGAAAATCCTGATAATAGAAGAATTATAGGATGTTTCAGTTCAGCCAAATGCACTAACGAAGAGAATTATGTTATGCAGAAATTTGCCCGTGCAGTTTTAAAAACTAACAATATAGATCATTGTGCCCGTTTATGCCATTCTGCAACAGTAACTGGTTTGGGAGCATCTTTTGGTTCCGGAGCAATGACTAACTCTATTGACGAGATTCCTGATGCTCGAGTAATTTTTGTTATTGGCTCAAACACTAATGAACAACATCCTCTAATTGGAACCAGAATATTGGAAGCGTTAAAAAAAGGAGCAAAGCTGATAGTTGCTGATCCGCGAACTATACCACTTTCAGAATTGGCGGAAGATAATGGGGGAATAGCTTTAAAACATCGTCCTGGTACCGATGTCGCCCTATTGAATGGCATAATGAATGTTATAATCAATGAAAAGCTTTATGATGAAGAATTTGTTAAACAAAATTGTGAAAATTTTGATATTTTTAAAGAAGAGATAGTAAAAATGACCCCGGAGATAGCATCACATATAACCGGTGTAGCACAAGATAAAATAATTGAAAGTGCTCGTATGATTGGTCAGGCTGAAACTACATATCTTATCTATTCTATGGGCATCACCCAGCATACCAGTGGGGTAGATAATGTTAAGAGCACAGCGAATCTGCAAATGCTATGTGGTAATATTGGTAAATGGGCAACAGGAGTAAATCCTCTACGTGGTCAAAATAATGTCCAGGGTGCTTGTGACATGGGTGCTTTACCCAATGTTTTTACCGGATATCAGTCTGTAACTGATCCATTTATTCGTAAAAAATTTGCTTTAGAATGGGGTATTGAAGAGAAAGATATGGATAACCAGGTTGGTCAGACTGTGATAGACATGATTGATGCAGCTTATCAGGGGCAGTTAAAGTTATTATATGTTATGGGGGAAAATCCCGTCATGAGCGATCCTGATAGTAACCATGTCAGGCAAGCTCTACAAAATACCTTCTTAATTGTACAGGATATCTTTATGACTCCTACTGCTGAACTGGCCAATGTGGTTTTGCCAGCTGCCTCCTTTGCTGAAAAAGAAGGGACCTTTACCAATACGGAAAGGAGAGTACAGTTGGTAAGAAAAGCCATAGATCCAATAGGAAATTCTAAGCCTGATTGGGAAATACTCTCCCTGCTGGCACAGAAAATGGGATATTCAAACCTAAATTATAAAAATACTGGGGAAATAATGAGCGAAATAAATCGTACCACACCCATATATGGTGGAATTACATGGGACAGGCTACAAAAAAATGAAGAAGGTCTACAATGGCCTTGTCCGGATGAATCTCATCCTGGAACTGTTTTTTTGCATAAAGGAGGGAACTTTAGCAGAGGAAAAGGTTATTTTACTCCTATCTCCTTTAAAGAACCAGCAGAATTACCCGATAAAGATTATCCGTTGATCCTTTCTACAGGTAGAACATTGTGGCATTTCCATACCGGAACTATGAGCAGACGATCAAAGACTTTAAACGATAGGATGCCAGAAGGCTATGTTGAGATTTCTTCCGAAGATGCCAAAGAGTTACAAATTGATGATAATGAAATGATTAAAGTATTAACCAGAAGAGGGGAGATCAATATTAAGGCAAAAGTGAGTAATAAGGTTTTTAAGGGGTTGATCTTCATTCCATTTCATTTTGAAGAAGCTGCAGCTAACATTTTGACAAATGCTGCTGTAGATCCCATTGCCAAGATTCCTGAATTTAAGGCTTGCGCAGCAAGAATTGAAAAAATAGTCAGATAGTATCTTTTTAAAAATAGTGACCAGTTTATTAAAAATAAATCTTGCAAAGTTTCTGAGATTTTATTAATAAATTTAAGGGGTGAGGAAGAAAATGTCTCTAAAAGTAGTAGGAATGATTGGAAGTCCTCGAAAAGGTATGAATACTGATACCCTGGTGACCAGAGTACTTGAAGGAGCTAAAGCAGTTGGTGCGGAAACAGAAAAAATATATTTGAATGATCTAAATATTAAGCCTTGTCAGGCTTGTGTAAAATTTCCTGCTCCAGAGTATTGTTTTTTTCACGATGGAATGGATAGGATTTATAAAGTATTAGAAAGTGCTGATGCCTTAATTATTGGTTCCCCGGCATATTTTGGCACAATAAGTGCACAACTAAAAATAGCCATTGACCGATCTAACTGTTTGGCTGAAATGCTTACACTTCCTGATGGCAAGGTTAGATTCAAATCCAGACTTGCTAAAAGAAAAAAAGGAATCTTCGTCTGGGTAGCCAATCTATCAAAAAATCCTGAACATGCTCTTATTTCAATCAAACTTTGGTGTAAATATTTTGCCAATATTGAGTTGTTAAATAGTTTAATAATTACTGAATCTGATATTGGAGAGGGAGCCAGGAATAAGAAAGAATATCTTGAACAGGCTTATGAATTAGGTTTGTTAGTAGGAAAATCGTAAAATCCATATTAAATAAAAGCCGAGAGTTTATCTGCCTTTTTTAAAATACTTATCGGTTTTAATATTTTTCGAAATTGAGTAAAACATTGTTACCAGAAAGAAAAAAATAATTTTAATAAATTGTCTTATTATTTAATAAATATTGTATTGTTTAGTTTTTGGGTGAATGGTGAGTAAGTAAGATAATTAAAAAAGGAGAGAGTTTTTATGTTAAAGCTGTATTTAAAGAAATTAAATATCTGTGTCATGACTATATTTTTAATAATATTCTTGCACAACCAATGCCTGGCAGCGACGGATATACAGGAAATCATTAAAAATGTTCAGAATACCTATGAAAAACAGATGGAGCTGATTGATGATTATATGGTTATTCAAAAACCTACTGGAGGATTAACAACTCTTGCCGGTGAAACAAAAGTATTTTATAAGAAAGCAAAAATAGACGGGGCAGAGGTTTATAAGTCTCGCACAGAAACAGATGTTATGGGAATGAATTTTATTTCGATCTATGATGGCAAATATGACTGGACTATAAATCCAATTACCGGAGAAGTTGAAAAGGAATTATCAGAAGATAATCCATCACAATTCTGGAAGAATCTAAACTCTTCTAATAGCATATATTTGGGAGAGGAAATGGTTGGAGACGAGATTGCATACGTATTACAGATTGACAATGCACTACAGGTATTAGGGAACCAGATGGCACAAGCTGCCACTTTGCAGCAAAATGAAATAGAAAAAGTATCTGGAAAGTTATGGATTAGTAGTAAGGACTGGATGCCATTACGTATGCAGATAGCCATAAATATCGGTTCAGCTGATGAAGACATAAGCATTTATACGATCATCACTACTGATTTTAAAGATTATCGCCAGGTAGAAACCATGCTTCACCCGTTTAAGCTGGCTGTAAGTACCTCAACGGAAATAGATACTTCCATGATGAGTGAAGAAGAAAAAAAAGAACAGGAAGCAGCAATGATGATGATGAAATCGATGATGTCTGGAATGGGCTCTTTTTCTATAGAAACGGTAGAAGTAAAGGTTAATACGGGACTACCTGATGAACTTTTTGATGGTACCGGGCTGAAATAATTGCTATTAAATCAAGTCATTTATAGAAATTTCCTAATCCAGGCAAATACAATTATTTTTATAAAAGAAAACTTCTTTATAAAAAGTATCTTAGATAGCATTAAATGGAAATATTTATAAATTGTGGTTTAAAATATGAGTAATTAGTTATAAAAATTATTTGACATTATTACTTAATGATGTATAATTAGACGTCACTCAGTTCATGGGTGTAAATGCCATAAATGATTAATTTATAGCATTGAAGGAACAACCTATTAGAAGGAAGGATTGTTCCGCAGTAATATGTAAGATAGAGAAAGTTGGTTACTGTTTTGTGCTGCCTTGCCTCTAAATTTAATGTTACTGAGAAATAAAATAAATAAAAAAAGGAGGTAAGGGCACAATGCAAGGTAATAAGCTTTATGTTGGTAATTTAAGCTATTCTGTAACCAATGAACAACTTGAAGAGCTTTTTGCTAATCAGGGTACTGTTAACAGTGTTAACATTATTGAAGGCAAAGGCTTTGGGTTTGTAGAAATGTCTTCATCAGAAGAAGCACAATCAGCTATGGATGCTTTAAATAACACTGAATTTGTCGGTCGTCCATTAAAAATTGATGAAGCCAGACCACAAAAACCCAGAAGAGATTTTGGCGAAAATCGAAACAGACGTGATTTCCGTGACAATCGAAGAAGATTCTAGCTCTCAGTTGATAAAATATATAAAATAGTTTAACATAAACATTAATATTCTAACAGGGGATGATTGTTTGCATCTTGATAATGCAGATAATCATCCCCTGTTTGCATATGTTTGATTTGTAGAAAACATTAGTATAAAATATTCTTAAAAAGATAATAAATTAAAGAAGGATAGCATAACATGGAAATCATTTGTAAAGGAAAGACAAAAGATGTCTATAAAACAGAAGATGGGAATTACCTTTTAAAATTTAAAGATGATGTTACCGGAGAAAATGGTATATTTGATCCAGGCGCAAATACTGTGGGATTGACTATAGAAGGTGCGGGAAAATCAGCATTAAGATTGACAGAGCATTTCTTTGAGCTTTTAAAAGAAAAAAATATCTCAACACACTATATAGAGGCTAATATTGAACAAAATACAATGAAGGTTAAGCCTGCATTAGTTTTCGGAAAAGGCCTGGAAATAATCTGCCGATATAGAGC
>CAZLMD010000051.1:0-3266 GCA_964560535.1 uncultured Atribacterota bacterium | reverse complement strand
TTAAGCCTGCATTAGTTTTCGGAAAAGGCCTGGAAATAATCTGCCGATATAGAGCAGTAGGGAGCTTCTTTCGTAGATATGGAGAATATATCAGAGAAGGGAGTCCATTAGATGCACTTGTTGAATTTACTTTAAAAGACGACATTAGAAATGACCCACTGGTTACAGAAGACACTCTGGAAGCACTCGATATATTGTCTAAAGAGCAATATAATATGTTAAAAGAGCTGACCAGGAAGATAGGAAAAATCATAAAAGAAGAATTGGCCAAAAAAGATATTGAATTATATGATATGAAGCTCGAATTTGGTAAAGACCGGGATAACGGTAAAATAATATTAATTGATGAGATTTCTGGCGGTAATATGAGGGCATACAGAGATGGGGAATACCTGAAACCATTAGAATTGGAAAAGATCGTATTAAATTAGAAAAAGGAAAATCAATTAAAAAATAAATTAGGAAGGAGTTTTGGTTTGGAAAAAACTTTGGTACTGATTAAACCAGAAGCTATAAAGAGGGCTTTGGTAGGCAGGATTATAACCCGTTTTGAAATGAAAGGGCTTAATCTGGAAGAAATGAAAATTATTAGACCAGAAAAAGAAATTATAGAAAAACATTATCCTGATGATGAAAATTGGATAAAAAATGTTGGAAATAAAACAATAGATACTTACAATAGATATAATTTAAATTTAAAACAAGATTTAGGAACTGAAGATCCTCTGAAAATTGGGCAGATAATCAGAACATGGTTAGCAGATCATTTAACCTCTAACAAAGTTATAGCTATCATTCTTAGTGGCAACCATGCTGTAGAATCAACAAGAAAGATGGTGGGTAGCACTGTCCCACTTTTTGCAGAACTTGGATCTATCAGGGGTGATTTTTCTACTGACTCTCCTGATTATTCTACACCGAAAAATAGAGTACTACACAATTTAGTTCATGCTTCTGAGTCAATTGAAGAAGCCAGAAGGGAAATAGCCCTCTGGTTTGGAGAAAGTTTTAATTGCTAGTTTTTTATTTTAAAAAAGGAGTTTAAAAATGATTGACCTAACAATTAATGAGGAGCAACTAAAAAAAACTATTGAGAGAGCTAAAGAAAAAAATATTATTATTCCAACCTTTGCTCAGATGAAAAACCCACAGGCTATCCCTGAAGAGATTAAAGAGAGATTAAAAAAAATTGGTTTATGGGATATTGATGTAAATAATTTATTTCGAATTACCTGGAAGAATGAGCCCGTAAAATATGGCGGACTCTTTGGTGGTGTTAATTTCCTGGAATTTCCTTCTGCTTTAACAGGAGTTGATGCTCGAATTATCGGGTTGGTTGGAAAATGGTTTCCAACCGGTACTCACAAAGTAGGTGCTGCATTTGGATGTCTGGTGCCACGTTTAGTAACAGGTCAATTTGACCCAACTTCGCAAAAAGCAGTTTGGCCTTCTACTGGAAATTATTGTAGAGGAGGAGCCTATAATGCAGAGCTGTTGTCATGTCAGTCAATTGCCATATTGCCTGAAGGCATGAGTAAAGAACGATTTGATTGGTTGTCACAGATGGCAGGGGAAGTTATAAAGACCCCTGGTAGTGAGAGTAATGTAAAAGAGATATTTGACAAATCCCGTAATTTAAAAGAGAAAAGGGATAATGTAATGGTGTTCAATCAGTTTGATGAATTCGGCAACTATCTCTGGCACTATGATGTAACCGGTCATGCTGTTGAGGAAGTATTATCTCAGGTTATGAGTAATAAGGATAATTATTCCGGCATTGTTTTAACTACAGGTTCTGCTGGTACCATAGGTTGTGGGGATTATTTAAAGGAGATATTCCCCAAAAGTAAAATTGCAGCCGGGGAAGCATTGCAGTGTTCAACTTTTTTAGCTGGTAGATTGGGATCACACCGTATTGAAGGAATAGGAGACAAGCATATTCCCTGGATACATAATGTGAAAAATACTGATATTGTCATGGCAATCGATGATAACAATACAATGGGAGCATTTCGCCTGTTCAACGAACCAGTAGGTCATAAATACCTGATTAAAAAAGGGGTTTCTAAAAATATGGTTGAACAATTGCCTGAATTGGGAATTTCGAGTGTTGCTAATTTAATTATGGCTATTAAGTTTGCCAAATATTATGAGTTGACCAAAAATGATATCGTCTTAACTGTATTTACTGATTCTATGGAATTATATGGTTCAAGGTTGAAAGAATTAGAAGACCAGTTTGGTCCTTATGATGATACAGATGCTGCTATCGATTATCATCGTAATATTATGGCTATTTCGACAGACTATTTAGAGGAATTAATCTATAGTTATAGAAGGAGGATTCATAATTTAAAATACTTTACCTGGGTTGAGCAGCAAGGTAAAGATTTAGAAGAAATGAATGCACAGTGGTATGATTATGAAAACTATTGGGGTAGTATTCGTAATCAGGTTGGTAAAATTGATGAACTTATTGAAAATTTTAATAAAAAAACCGGCTTATTAAGAAATTAGATCCCTGATTTCATTATAGAAACATTTGAATACATCCCTGCGGCCTATTATTCCCGTTAGTCTATCTCTGCTGATTACTGGAAGGGTGTGTATATTTCTATATTTCATTAAAGTGATAATCTCATCCAGGCTGGTTTCAGGACTGACTGTAACAATTTCTGTAGACATGGTAAAGCTTACTTTTGGTTGAATATAATCAATATCACTACTGTCTTTCAATACTTCACCAGTTTTAATAATGTCCATTATCATGAAAAGATCATTTGTTGTAATTATACCAATGATCTTTTCATTCTCTATAACTGGAAAGCCGCTGATCCTCTTTTGGATCATCAATTCGGCAACATCTGTCAGGTTGTCATCCTTTCCTACAGTAATAACATCCTTAGTCATAATATCTTTTGCTTTTTTCTTTTTTAACCGTCCGGTCAACTTTTGGAGAATAAGGGTATAATCATTATTCATTTTAAGTAAACCTCAAAAACTATATTTATTTAAAAGATTTTTGATATCCCTGAATCCAATTTCTAATTGAAAACTGTTCACCATCCCATGTTAAACAATTGAGAGGGTAACCATTTAACCCATTTTTTCTAGAATTGTCAATGCCTCATGTCTGTAGCGGTCTGTTTTAGCAACGGAGTTTTTTAACTATACCATATATCCTTTCATCTGTTATCTGAGATAGAAGGTGTATCTTTTATTCATATTTAACAGGTATTCCTTTTTACAAATTTTAATTTTTTCTT
>CAZLMD010000050.1:2003-8372 GCA_964560535.1 uncultured Atribacterota bacterium | reverse complement strand
TATGCCTCAATGACTTTATCTAAAGAAGAGATGATTGCTTTTTCTCCACCATATTCTAAGAAGCGTAAGCATGCCAGTACTTTTGGGCCCATACTGCCGGCAAGAAAGTGGCCTTCATTATAATATTTTTTAGCTTCATCATAAGTTATTTTTCCCAATTCACTCTCATCAGGTTTACCATAATTAATCTTTACCTTTTCCACATCAGTGAGGACAAACATGATATTTGCATTAATGATTTCTGCGAGTCTTTCTCCAGCTAAATCTTTATCTATAACTGCTTCAATGCCTCTTAGTTTTCCTTCTTTATCTTTTAATACCGGTATGCCACCACCACCAGAAGCAATTACAACGATTCCCGCATCAACCAGTTTTTTAATTACATCTCCTTCTAAATTAGCAATAGGATCAGGAGATGGAACTACCCTTCTCCAGCAACGTTCACCACTAGGTTTTACCTTTTTAACAATATAATCAGGGTTTCTCTTTTTTAATTCCTCAGCTTCTTCCTCTGTTAAAAAATTACCAACAGGTTTTGATGCATTTTCTCCTTCAAATTCAGGATCATTTTCATCAACTAAAATCTGATTTAATATAGCACAAACAGGTTTTTTAATATTTCTTTCTTTAAAATGATTTAGTAAAGTTTGCTGTAACATATAGCCTATCTGGCCCTGAGTCATGGCACCTACCACATCCATTGGGTGTGCTGGAACCAGATCTTCAGCTGCTTTTTGTTGAACCATAAGGTTTCCTACCTGAGGACCGTTTCCATGTGTTATTACCAGCCTATCTTCTGTATTCAAATTTTCGATAATATTAGAAATATGTTGTGTAGTCTCCCGACAATTCCTAAATTGTTCTTCTGTTGTACCTTTTTCGTTTGCCTGTTTAATGGCATTTCCACCTAAAGCAATTAATATAATATTGGTCATTTTAAACGCCTTCTCCTTTTATATTGATAATGGTTTTTGTTAAACTTTATAAATAATTTTTAGTGTTACTATGTTTAGTAGTTTTAAAATAATAAATTAAGTATGTTTGGAGCACAACTGTTTAATTAACACTACCTAGTATATAATATTATTCCTTTTTATAAAATACCTTATCAAACTGATTAATGTATTTTTTAAGGTTTTATTTTTTTAAGGGGTTTTTATGAAAACAGTCAACAACATATAATAAAGAATAAACTATTATAATTGGACATATTATTCCATAATTAAATTGAGTAATTTTCTGATCAAGTTAGTTACAAACTCTTCTTATGCAATTTACTATATAAAATGATACTGATATCTATAGTCCTAGATAATGCTTCTTTATATGGTCACTTTTTAGCAATTCTTTACTGTTACCATCCATAACAATTCTGCCGTTTTCCAAAACATAGGCTCTTTCAGCCAGGTGTAAAGCATAATTTATATTTTGTTCAATTAGCAAAATGGTCAATCCTTTTTCTTTTAAAATATTCAATTTGTTATATATGTCATCTACTAATTTAGGGGCTATACCCTGAGAGGGCTCGTCTAACATTACAAATTTAGGTTGACCTGCCAATCCTCTTCCAATGGAAAGCATCTGTTTTTCCCCACCACTCAGGGTTTTTGCTAATTGGTTTTCCCGTTTTTTAAGAATAGGAAATATCTGATAAATATCCTCCAAAACCTGTTTTTGAAAATTTTTCCTGTGAATATATGTACCCATGAGCAAGTTTTCATAGACAGTCATATTTGCAAAAAGCTTTCCTCCCTCCGGTATGTGAGCAATTCCTAATTGTGTGATAGCATGTGGTGGGCATTTAACAATATTTTTATCCTGAAAAACTATTGTTCCAGATTTAGCAGGAATTAGATTAGAAATTGTTTTTAATAATGTGGTTTTACCAGCACCATTAGAGCCAATAATGGCAACAACTTCATTCTCATTTACTTGAAAATTGATATCTCTTAAAATAGTAATCTTACCATATCCAGAGCTAATTTCATTTACTTGTAAAATTGGGTTCAACGTAACTCCTCCTTCCTAAATAAGCTTCAATAACATTCTGATTATTGCTTATTTCTTCGGGTATTCCTTTAGCGATGAGTTTGCCTGCATCTAAAACGAAAATTCGCTCACATAGGCCCATAACCATTTGCATAACATGCTCTACTACACATAATGTAATTTTGGTTTCTTGATTCAATCTCTTTAATTCAGACATCAGTTTCAAGAGCTCTACACTGGTAAGACCTGCTCCTACTTCATCGAGTAACAGTAGCTCAGGTTCAGTTGCTGCAGCTCTAGCTACTTCTACTTTTCTTAAAGGCGCTAACCCTAAATCAGAACATTTTGTTGTTCTGATATCCTGTAATTCAAAGAATTCAATAGCCCAATCAACTTTTTTTTGCACCTCTTTATCACTAAGTCTATTATAAGCCCCGACTCTTATTGCATCCTCGACAGGCATTTCTCCAAAGGATCTGGTTATTTGAAAAGTTCGGGACATTCCCAATTTGCAGATTTTATGTGGAGGCATAGAAACAATATCAACTCCTTTAAAAACTACACTTCCTTTGTCAGGGATTTCTAAACCAGTTATTAAATTAAAAAAAGTAGTTTTACCAGCACCATTTGGACCAATAAGTCCAATAATTTCTCCTCTGTTTATTTCTAAATCAACATTATTTACAGCAACCAGATTACCAAAGCTTTTGGTAAGCTCTGAAGTTTTTAAAATTGATTCAGGCAGCATCTTTACTCTTCACCTCTCTTGTTATAAATTTTCGGTAGATATCTCGAAAAATGGTAGCTATTCCTCTCGGTTTAAAAAGTACTACCAGGACTAGAATAATTGAATATATTAACAAGTAAAGGCCCGAGAATTCTCCTCCCAGACTGGCTCTAAGGAATTCCTGTGCCCCTACTAACAATAAAGCAGCCAAAAGAGGCCCATAAGTAATGCCTCTGCCACCTACAATTCCCAATATAGCTACTTTGGTACTTTCTGGCCCATTAAAAAAGCTGGGATGAATATAACCATACATATTGGCATAAATTCCACCGGTCATACCTATTAAAAAAGAATAAAAGATCAGAGCTTTTAATTTGCTGGCTCTATTATCAACTCCCAATACTTCGGTAGCAGTTTCATCTTCACCAATAGCTTTGAGATAATAACCAAGTTTTGAATTAGTAATTTTTTGGTTTACAAATAAAGCTATGATCAGCATGACTAACATAATATAATAAAAAGGAGCATAGGAAACAAAACGCATGTGTTGCCATGAACCTGAAAAGTAAGGAAGACATCTTTCTACGGGACCACCTATTTTTTCCCACATATTAAAAGCCACTTTTAGTATTTCCACAAGAGCGCTGGTAGTAAGAGCATACCAGACCTCTTTTATTCCAAAACGGAATAAAGGGATTCCAATTAATAAGGCAAAGCCTGATGCTACCAGCCCTCCTAAAATCATTCCGAACCAAGGAGTAATATTAAATCGAATAAATAAGGTACCTGAAACGTAAGCCCCTATGCCTAAGTAGGCAAAAGCAGCAAAATCAAGTTGACCGGCTAATCCGCCTACGATATTCCAGGAAGTTGCCATAACCCCGTATAATAGAACTGTTGTGGCTAACAAAACCTGATATTGATTAGATCTAAGTAGATAGGGGACTGCCAGAGCGATAAGTAATAATAATATTATTGACGTTTTTCCTATATTAGATTTATTAAAAAAATTCATTACTTCCTCCCGAATATTCCTCTGGGTTTAAACCAAAGAACCAGAATGAAAATGAGATATATTACTAACGTTCTGGCTCTTGGATCCCAAAAAGACATAGCCAGCGATTCACTTATTCCTACAATCAAACCAGAAATTACTAATCCGGTAATTGAACCCAGTCCTGCCAGCGCAAGTATGCAAAAACTGAGCAGTCCAAATCTTAGTCCCATTGTAGGATCTACTTGCTGAAAGGTCATTAGTAAGCCTCCAGCTATTGCAGTTAAACCAGAACCTAATCCAAAAGCTAAAGCATATGTTCTTTGAAAGTTGATTCCCATTAAAGAGGCGGCATTTGAATCATCAGAGGTAGCCCTTATAGCCATTCCTGACCAGGTTTTGGCCAAAAAATATGAAACAATCATTATAATTATAAGGCTAATAATTGCTGAAATCAGCCTGGAAAGTGCTATAGTGTAACATCCAAATCGAATAGTGCCTTGAACAAAAGAGGAAGCTAGTGCACGTGGCCTTGCCTGCCAGATAAGTTGTGTAATAGCACCCAGAAATGTCATTAAACCAACTGTTACTGCGATTTGAATAGTATAGTGTTCCGTTAGTGTCTTTTTAATCAGTCCATTATAAACTAATATTCCAAATAAAAATAACAGGGGGAAGGTTATAAGCGGACTTAACACTGCATCAATTTTATATAAAGAACCTGCCCAAAAAGTAAAATACATAGAAAGCATTACAAAATTGCCATGGGCAAAATTTACTACATTCATTACACCAAAGATAAGCGATAAACCCAAAGCTATTAAGGCATAAATGCAACCCATCAACATTCCGTTAAAGATACTTTGAATTATTGTTTCCATAATAATGTAAATCCTTTCCTATCTTCTTTATTGCATCAATTAATATAAACTTGCCTGGCTAATCTTTCTGATTTAATTAGCCAGGCAAGTTTATATTAATCACTTAATGGCTAAGCAATAATTAATAAGTAGCATCAGGTCTGGGGAAAATAGGTTCAGCTTCTGCTTCTTCAAAAGGCCATACCACTTTAGGTTCACCATTAATGACCTGTAATATTGTGGCTCTGGCATGAGGGTTGTCACCCTTACCATCAAAAGAGATATGGTCTGTCGGATAAGTATCCACTGCCGGACCGGATGTTAAGTCAAGATTTAAAAAGGCATTACGTATATTATCAGGATTTAGAGGATCTTCAGGATAAAGCTCCCCTGATAGTTCTAATGCTTCTTTTAAAATCCACATTCCATAGTAATTCATCCCGGCACCTTCAGTAGGAATATGTCCAACCTGTGCAGTGTATTCTTCAACAAATTTACGGTTTTGAGGTGTGTCTTTAGCAGGATTAAAGCTATAAGTATTACTATAATTTTCAGCTGTTGCGCCCAATGTTTCTATAGATTCAGGGTCTGTATAACCACAGGCACCCATTCCAGCAATATATTTTGGGAATAAGTTTAATTCTTTAAAAGCCTGGGCAAAGATAATCGCATCCATAAAATAGGGGCAATGGACTACAAAGTCAGCTTTAGCCTGGGCTATACCATGTACAATAGATGAAGCATCAGTAATATCGTAGGGGTATTCTTTCTGGTAGACAATGGTAAGGCCATTGTCTAATGCAGCCTGTACAGCACCGATGGCATTACTTCTTCCGAATGATGAATCTTCGTTTAGGATAGCTACATTTTCAACTTTTACCCCGGCTTTTTCTGCTGCTTGAAGTACATACTCTACAGCCGATCTTCCCTGCATACTTGCTTTGGGGGCAGGTCTGAATACATACTGTCTGCCCATTTCGGTCACATCATCCACCAGGGCATCGGCTACCATGATCACTTTTTCTCTTTCAGTGATTTCAGATGCTACTGTGGTTAGACGACTGATATATAACCCTAATACAGCAACAGGATTATGTTTACTTATAATACTTTCTGTGGCTAAGCGTGCACTCATCGCATCTTCTCCGACATCTTCACTGACCAATTCTAAAGGAATGCCGCCAAGGGATTTAACTCCACCGGACTCATTAATATGTTTTACAGCAAATTCCATACCTATCTTGCCTTCAGTCCCGAAGACAGCATGTGCCCCGGTAAGGGGTTCCAGGCAGCCAACAACAATTTTTTCAGGTAAATCTGCAGAAAAAACGGGAAGGTTAAATACAGACATAGTAAATAGGAAAAGCATCAGTACCCTTACCCAACAGTTTAAATTAAACTTCTTGTATGACATTCTTCTACCTCCATATAATTATTTTTGTGTTTCGTATCTTTCACGAAATTTGAAAACTCTTAGTAAAACATTGTTTATTTATAATTACTATTCCCAACCGTACCTATGTTAACTACAATAGCCTAACAATGTTATGTTTGATTAATCTTGTACCATTCAAGAAAATAGAGAAATAATCTGTCTTATAAAAATGTTCTGCGTAATCAAGTTTACTTGATATTGAGGCAAAGTATGAGTTACCCATGTATTCTCGGGTTTTTAATATTCTGGTTATTAAATAAATAAGTGAGTAGGTGAGGAAGCTCTTCAACCACTTAACTAACAGAATATCTTTCTTATGTCAATAAAAAGGTATTTTTCAAATCTTATTCAAAACAAATTACCC
>CAZLMD010000050.1:0-1903 GCA_964560535.1 uncultured Atribacterota bacterium | reverse complement strand
CAATAAGGTGTCGATATTATAAAAGCCTTTTTATTGAGTTGAAAATAAAATAACTAAACCTAAGAACATTCTTGTTAAACCAATATTTTGAAGAAGTCTTATATTAAACATATTCAGGTTTTTAGTAATTAGCAGTGCTTTATTGTGGAATCATAAAATCCTTTCTCTAAATAAGGGTAGCAGATGTTTCTAGGGTATTATGGTATTAGCCACTATGTTCCCAAAATATATTAAGAACGGAAATTAGGGGTTTAGTATCAAGTAGGGTCAGAGTAATAAAAGATTGTGGTGGCGAGAAATATTCTATGATTTCTATTTTCGATATATTACTAAATATGAATGGGCTTTTTAAGTCTGTCAAACAATTTTTGAAAACATATGTTGAAACAAGAGAAGAAAATGTCAATTTGTTCAAATTTCAAAAAGCTAACGTTAAGCCATCTACTTTAACACCATCCCTCATGTTCATCTATAATTTATGAAAGATATGACCCATATGTGAAATTTGAATTAGTGAATTAAGTTCGATAGGTCTGGAGGCACAATATTTTCAAGCCAAGATCTATAATTGAGGGATATTTTCTACAGCTGATATTGGTCTAACACTCATATTTGCTGTTGTGTGATGGTTGTTAGTTTTTCCTATTTTGTCAAAGAACAAGATAAATATGGTTATTATAAGTTTCCTAGCTAGCTTTCAATTTCGTGAAACCCTATTACTTTTACTTCTCAAACAAAATAATACAATAACTTTTGACTACAACTCTCTTATTTCCGATTGTTTCTGGGTGTATGCAACATTTAAAATGTTATCATTTTAAATTATTTGTGTCAAATCCAATAGTTGATTTGCATAAAAGGACTTAAAAACGCGTATAAAATTTCATTATACTTTTAAATAAAAACACAATGATATTATTATTTTCCAATCAGGATAATTCAGATAAAGCCTTGATTCTCTTCAACATATTGGGATGAGTTGTAAAGATTTCCATCATTACTTCTGATGTGCTCAAGTTAATCCGTTTATCTCTTAGAGCTTGTAGTTCCTGTGCATCTATTGTTCCACTTAGGTTTTGATCAACTTCTCTTAGAGTTTTAAATTCTTGATATCCTTTAGACACATCGTTTAGGAAAAATGCTCGAAACCCTTCTACCTGCCTTAGTTCCTGTTTTCCGATCTGACTATCCCTGAGTTTGGCAGAGCCATATGTTAGTTTATATAGGGCAGATGCGAGTTGATGAGGAGGATTACCCAGTTTTACACTTCCCTGGTCAGCATAATATTCTCTAATTCTGGAACCATAGAGGACTAAAAGATTTGAAATAAAATACAGGATAAAGGCGGTTATCCCGATAAGTGCGGATGAACCCCTGCTTTCTTTGTCTCTCGTATTTCTTCCATACATCATCTGTATTCCCAACCAGTATAAAACCATTGGTATAACCGATAAAATAGTAATAACTACCATATCACGATGTTTTACATGAGAAAGCTCATGACCTACTACTGCTTTTAGTTCGTCTTTATTTAATAACTGCTGTATACCACTGGTGATACAGACCCGACTATCTTTAATACTTCTTCCAAAAGCAAACGCATTTGGAACAGCCATCTGAGAAATGCCAACTTTTGGTTTGGGTATTCCTGCTTTACTAGACATTTCATCTATCATCTGATGAAGTTCGGGTTCTTCTGAGGGAGTTACCCATCTAACTTTCATCATAGAAGTGACCATGTTTGGTCCGATAAGGTATTGAAATAATGTTACACCTATAGCCATAAGAATATAGCTTATAACACTCCCAGTGCCAATGTAAGTGCCAATTCCGGCAATAACTCCATATAATATAGCGAACATCAATGCGAATAAAGTCCACATTTTCATTTGAAGATTCATAG
>CAZLMD010000049.1:6099-8662 GCA_964560535.1 uncultured Atribacterota bacterium | reverse complement strand
GGTAAACACTCAATGCCATATTTCTTCAGCTTCTTTTCATCCATAGCATACATATTCTCATTTATTGGATCTGGGGGCATAATCTGTTTTTGAATCCCATCAATACCGGCAGTAAGAATTACTGCAAAAGACAGATAAGGGTTACAGGATGGATCAGGGCAACGAAACTCTACCCTGGCTGCATCACCATTTCTCACGGTTGGAATCCTGATTAAAGGACTGCGGTTACGATGTGACCAGGCAATATGAACAGGGGCTTCATATCCCGAGGTTAGCCGTTTATACGAATTCACCAAGGGGTTGGTTATAGCAGTTAATCCTTTGGCATGTTTTATTATTCCACCAATAAAATAAATTGCCTCTTTACTCAAACCATACTTACCTTTAGGATCATAGAAAGCATTTTCCCCATCTTTGAAGAGTGAAATATTTGTATGCATTCCCGAACCGGGAATACCATAAACTGGTTTGGGCATAAATGTAACATGTAAATCATGCCACATAGCAATAGTCTTACTGGTCAATTTCAATACCATAATACGGTCAGCAGTAGTAATTCCATCAGAATATTTGAAATCTATTTCATGTTGTCCCGGACCAACTTCATGGTGAGAAGTATTTACTTCAAAACCTAACTTTTCTAAGGTTATCACCATATCTCTACGAAGTTCCTCTCCTAAATCTATTGGCGAAAGATCGAAATAACTAGCCTGGTCTTTTGTTTTAGTAGTAGGCCTGCTTTGCTCATCTCTTTCAAATATATAGAATTCCATTTCCGGTCCAAAATTTGCAGTGTATCCCATTTTATTTATTTCTGACAGTACTCTTTTAAGATTAGTCCTTGCACATCCTTCGAAAGGAGTCTTGTCTGGATTAACGATATCACAGATAATTCTGGCTACATATTTATCTTCTTCCCATGGATTTACCATAAAAGTATCCAAATCAGGCTGTAGAAACATGTCAGATTCCTCAATACGACAAAAACCCTGTACTGTTGAACCATCAAACATAATATTCCCATTTAATGCCTCTTCAAAATCTCTTATAGGTACCTCTACATTTTTAGGGATTCCCAGTATATCCGTAAATTTTAGCCGTATAAATCTTGTCTTTAATTCTTCTGCTTTTTTCAATATCATTTTTTTAGTTGTCTCAGACATGAATACATATCTCCCTTATTATTAGTTTATAAAAGTACTTTTAAATTTTTCTTTTCTTGTACTACTATTCCTCATGAAAAGAATCCAATACTTTCATATAATTTGCTCTCTCCCATAAAGCTGGTTGGGCTGTTGTTTTATGGCTCATAATACCATGGATTTCTTGTAGAGATTCATAACCATGGTTATTCAGCCATTCTTCTAAATCTTTTAACAAAGACTGTAGGTACCCAGCGCCCCTTTCCAATAGAGCAGAAGCAACCATAGCCACGTTTGCACCTGACATAATACTTTTAATTATATCCTCCGCAGTATGTACTCCTCCAGTAATCGCAATATCTGCTTCTATCCTGCTGAATAGAATAGCTGCCCACCTTATTCTGGAACGCAATTCTTCAGAGCTACTTAATCTGAGCATCGGTTCAATTTTCATTTTTTCCAAATTAATATCTGGTTGATAAAAACGATTAAATAAAACTAAAGCACTGGCACCAGCATTGACTATTCTTTTGCTCATATTTGGTATAGAACTCAAGTATGGGTGTATTTTTACAGCTATCGGAATAGCAATACTTCTGGAAATCTCATCGATCAATTCTAAATAGTTTTCTTCAATTACATTGCCATCCATATCAGGGTCTGTTGGTAAAAAATAAATATTTAATTCCAGAGCATCAGCACCCGCTTCTTCCATAGCAATCGCATTATTAATCCAGCCGCCAACTGATATACCGTTAAGACTGCCTATTATTGGAATATTGACTTTTTCTTTTGCCTCTTCAATAAAACTAATATATTTTTCAGGAGTTAGCTTATCTCTAACTACTTCAAAATAATAATCCAGATATCTTTGATAACCGCCCTTTTCATACAATAATGAACGGCTGAGTTCGGATTGCATAGCCTGTTCTTCGAAAAAAGAAGGCAGCACTACAGCTGATGCACCATTTTTTTCCAATAACTTTATCTTTTCAATGTTTTCTCCTAGTGGAGAAGAGGCGATTACAATAGGATTTTTTAATTTTAAACCCATATAATCTATTTTTAAATCAACCATAAAAGCTTCCTCCTTTTTAATTTTAGAGAAAAATTTATCTTTATACTGTAAAATTGTTTACAATTTAATTATTTTTCACTTATTCTTTCTTTAAGTTTTATTCTTTAGATCTTAGATTTTCCGAACGATCGGAGGGAATTCTATAAATATCCAGGATCTCTTGATGGCTTTTCTGTGCTTTGAATCTATCAATAATGATTTTTCTATTAAATTGATCCTCTAAAATAATAAATGGTTCATTACAACTTTCTATTTTTTCTACCAGTTCTTTCATGTTCCAGATTTTTTCACCATTTACCTGCTCTATCACGAGATTACTCATATTTTGATATCCCTGATTTAC
>CAZLMD010000049.1:4154-5999 GCA_964560535.1 uncultured Atribacterota bacterium | reverse complement strand
CCTCAGGTCTTCACCAATCTGTTTCTGTTGAATTACATAGTTTAATTGTGTTCTCTCATTAGGTCGAAACTCCACAGTTCCGTCATTACCAATGAGGTAATCTTCAACAGCAAGCAATATATCGTCTATCTGTAAATTACCATCAGCCGAACCACCTGGAACAATCTGGTTAATAAGAACCCCGTTCATTCCTGTCTCCATCTGATAATAGCTTCTCAAGTCTTCGTTTTCCATATCCTGAAGGCCCACCCCCAGGCTTGGATATCCATTTAGAGTACCGTCTTCTAGATCATTGAAAAAATGGCGTATAACAGGGGTGGGAACCATATAGCCTATATTCTGAGCTGATGGCACTCCTTGCATAACTACTCCTACTATCTTATCATCTACCAATACCGGTCCACCACTGTTTCCAGGATTAATAGCAGCATCAATCTGTCCTGCCAGGAAGATAGATGAGCTATGTACGTAAGGCTGATGTTCAATTCGGGATATAACACCCTTAGTGATACTTAGCATATCTCCCCCTACGGGAAATCCATATACCAGGACTTCCTGCTGTGTTTCCGGTAATTCACCAAAAGAAAGAACTGGAACTCCAGCAAAAAATTCAGGTTCTTCTACAGTAATTAATGCCAAATCAGTTAGATGGGAAACAGCTACGACCTTTGCACGGTATCTTTGTGTATCACCATATTTGCGGACCTGCAAAAAAGTTTCATTGCTCACCACATGTGCATTAGTTAAAATTAGATTATTTTCAATAATACACCCTGAACCAGAACTTGATCGAGGGCCCTGCATGCTCCAGGGATTGTAATAGTCAGGGTAATTGCTAACAGTGTAGACTTTTACTATTGCTTCACGAACGTCAGTAGTTGCCAGGGAAGATTGATTTGGAGACATAACTATTGAAAATATAATTATTAGAATATAAAAAAACAGCTTTTGTTTAATAGTATTTTTTAATAGATTCTTTCTTAATACCACTTTACACCTCATTTCAGACTTATACACATATTTGCTTAATATTATAAATCAATTGTACCACTATTTGTCCACAACATCTTACCCTCTTTAAATATTGGTTTTATCAACTGTTTATCACACAGGTAACTCAAATGGGCTGAAACGGTAATATGGGTCAGGACAAATTGCACACTGGAGAGCTGTAATTGAAAATCATTGATTAATAGCTGTATTATTCTCTCTCTGGAAACCGGCTGGGTACAATAATTCAACATTTTTTTATTTATCTCGTCAACATGTTTTCTATTTATCTGAATCAAATCTCTAATGTTTTCAACGGGTTGAGCATGTGAAGGAACGAAGAGCCTCGCAGAAAGATTTTCTAAAAAATTATAGGTATTGAGGGTTTTTTCGATGTCGCTCCTTACAGTTATACCATATTTATCAATAATTTCAGTTGAAAAAAGGCTATCAGCAATGAACAATACATCATCAGGCGTTTTTATCCCAATCATTTGGATGAAGTGCCCCTCCAGAGGGAAAGCTTCTAAAGATGTATCCCCGATAATGCCTTCAGTATCTATAATATGTGTAACTACAGAAGGCTGTGCTTGTAAAAATTTATTCCTAAGAGTTTTAAATGGAGACGCTCCCCATAGCAAAAAAGGTTCTAAGGATGGTTCATTTATAAATATCGATTCCAGGGCTGTAGCCATAATATCACAGCCGGTCTTTTTTTGTAAATAGGCGTTTCCTCCGATATGGTCTGCATTTGAATGTGTATTAATAATCCTCTTTAATTCCCATCCCTTTTCTTCCAAAATTCGAAATAGCTTTCTACCGGCAAATTCATCATTTCCACTATCGATAAGGGTA
>CAZLMD010000049.1:0-4054 GCA_964560535.1 uncultured Atribacterota bacterium | reverse complement strand
TCCTTATTATTATATACATCTTTTTATTATGTTTTCAAGATGTTATTAATTTATTAAATAACAGCAAGCTTGACAAAAAGCATTAACTAGAGAATCTTAAAAATGCAATTCTGAAAATTAAAAAATGGATTCAAACTTTTGATTTATTATGAAGAGGTTGGCTAAAAAATAATTCAATAAGATAATTTTTTAAGCCACCTGAAAAACAGGTGGCTTAATCTTATATTTTGGGTAAATCATGTAGAGCTTTTTCAATTTTCTCTTTGGGATACTCATAGTTTTCCAATTTGCCATCAAAAAAAGCTTGATATGCTACCATATCCACATGGCCATGTCCGCTTAATGTAACGAGTATAGTTTTTGCTTCTCCTGTTTCACGGCATTTAATCGCCTCATCGATAGCTACGCGAATAGCATGGTTTGATTCCGGTGCACTTATAATTCCTTCGCTTCTGGCAAAATCAACTCCTGCCTGAAAAGTTTCCAGCTGATGAACTGCCCTTGCTTCTATTAAACCCAGGTTTTGCAGGTGACTAATAATAGGTGACATGCCATGGTAACGTAATCCGCCAGCATGGACCGGAGGAGGGATAAACCCATGACCTAAAGTGTGCATTTTAAGCAATGGTGTCATACCAGCTTCATCTCCAAAATCGTAACGATAGGGTCCTTTGGTTAAAACAGGACAACTGGTAGGTTCGACACAAATTATCTGTAAATCTGGATGTCGGCCATCAACCTTATCTTTAATATAAGGCAGGAACATCCCTGCAAAATTCGACCCTCCACCAACACACCCTATAATAATATCAGGATATTCATCAATTTTTTCTAACATTTTTTTAGTTTCCTGACCAATAACTGTCTGGTGTAACAACACATGGTTTAACACACTGCCCAATGAATAATGGGTATCATCTCTGCTGACCGCTTCTTCTACTGCCTCACTGATAGCTAAAGACAGACTACCAGGGCAATCAGGATCTATTGCTAAATATTCCCTGCCTACTTTTGTATGATCAGATGGACTGGCAATACAATCTGCACCCCATATCTGCATCATTATTCTTCGATAAGGCTTTTGCTCATAACTTATCCTGACCATATACACTTTTATTTCTATATCAAAACATGCCCCGGCAAAAGCCAGTGCACTGCCCCATTGGCCTGCGCCAGTTTCAGTTGTGATGCGGTTTATCCCTTCTTTTTTATTATAATAAGCCTGTGCTACCGCCGTATTAGCCTTATGACTGCCAGGCGCACTACTTCCTTCATATTTATAATATATTTTTGCCGGTGTTTTTAAAGTCTTTTCCAACTCTCTAGCCCGAAAAAGGGTTGTTGGCCTCCACAGACGATATATCCTTCTTACTTCTTCCGGTATTTCTATGAACCTCTCTGTACTCATTTCCTGTTTAATAAGTTCCATGGGAAACAGAGGAGCCAGATCTTCAGGTTTAATTGGTTTTTTAGTCACCGGATGCAGTACTGTCGGCATTGGTTCAGGCAAGTCAGCAAGAACATTGTACCAATATTGTGGCATTTCCTTCTCATCAAGTATATATTTTACTTGTTCCATATTAATCTTCTTCTCCTTTCTTATGGCATAAAGTATTAAGATTGTCTTTATTCTTGATATTTTTTATTTAACAAAGTCCCCCTTAAGGGGACCATCTCTTTCCTAATATTTTTAATAGACTTTGAAACACTCTGCTTACCTCTCTTTCCATTTCTTTCTTGCTTATAAGGCAATTTCCTCTCCTGAAGGTATTGTTTCAAGCTAATATACTCTGCTGTTTTATTAAAATAAAAAAACCTTTCGCCAAGAGACGAAAGGTCATTTATTCGTGGTGCCACTCTTCTTAAAACAGATTACTGTTATTCATCTATCTGTTTCCACTTAATAAGGTACAGGTTTATACACCGATACCCTTTCCTGTTCACGGAGGAAGTCCGTCGGTGCCTACTCAGACAAAAAACTTTTCAGCCCGAAACTTGTGGGTCCATTTAGTATACTCCTGGAACCGTTTCTCATCACATACGGCTTTCTGTTTCCAGATTCATATAATTATTTTTCCCACGCTCAGTCTTTATACAAATTATATCTATTATTTCAATTTTACCATCATTGTCAAGAGAGGAATATTTAGGTTTTTTAAGTTACTCATCTAGTATTATTTCCTCTGTTAGATTAAAATGCTTGTGGTATAATGTAAAAAATGATAATTAATTACTTCTTAATTCTTCATAATAAATCTTAATGTTACAGAATATCAACCCTTTTATGTAATTTGATTATCATTAATTTTATGAAAACAGACAATATATGATGAAATCAAATGGTGTTTCCAAAAGAAATAAGGTATTTTTTAGTTTTACTGTCATCCTGTTAATCATAATATTAGCATTTGTACTTATCTATTTTTATGTTAATAGCAAAAATTTTCGAGACAATGCAAGATCTATTATAATAAAGCAACTGGAAAATGTATTGGAGAAAAAAGTAGAGATTGGTTCCATTGACACAATTTCATGGCAATCAATACAGTTAACACATATAGCAATATTAGAAAATAATCTGGTTGACAACGAGGTCTTATTTTATGCAGAAAATGCAGAAGCTAGATTTTTCTTATCTTTTCCGTCTTTACAGAAACTGAGAGAATGGCAACTATATATTAAAGAAATTATTTTTTTTCGAGCTGATCTGGATATCACAAGGGATATAAATGGTGATTTTGACCTGGCAAAAAAGCTATCCTTAAATCCAGAAGCTTTTGAAGGGAAAATAGCCGTAGAACAGGTTAGTTTTCGGGATAGTTTTCTTTCCTACCATGATGAATCTGTTTACCATTATAACCAGAAACATCTTACTACCCTGGTAAGGGATATCAATGGATTTTTTAACCTAACAAGTTTACCGGAAATTAAATTTGATTTAAAAGGTGTTCAAAGCCCTGATGAATCCTTATTATCAATTAGTGGTTCTCTTTTTGTAAATAAAATTGATTACTCTCTTGATTTTTATTTACAAAATGCTGATATAACTCACTTTCAATATTATATTGAAGGTGCTGAGCAATTCAATATTAATCAGGGTAGATTCGACTTAAAGCTTAATCTAAGTTTTTCTGAAGAATGGCAAACAGACGAAATTTTCTGGCAAGGTGAGGCAATTATTCATAAAACAGATGCCAGTCCCATTTTCCTAAAACAGATAACCTTGAAAGAAATTGATGGATCTGTCAGCTTTGTAAAACCCGAATTAATGATTAAGAGGCTTACCGGATTATACCATGATCAAGCCTTTACATTAGAAGGACAGGCTCTAACCGAACCGGAGATTTATTATGATCTGAATTTAGAAGGCAAACAGATAGATGTCTCTCTACTCAAAGAGGATATACTCCTTTTTGTTATTGACGAAGATATTGATATTGCTATAGAGGGTAAAATTGATTTATCAGGAAATATAAATGGATTATCCGATTACTATTACTTTAACGGCAGTATGGCTTCTTCTGAGATAAAAATTGGGGATAACTTGTTACCCAATATTTTAGGAGATTTTTCTATAAATAATAATGAATTGATCATCAGTAATCTAGGATCTACAGAATCGGATTCTAAAATTTCAATTAATGGTGGTCTTAGCTGGTCTGATGATATCCCCTCTTATCAGTTTGCGGTAGAAACTTCAAATCTATCTTTCAAGCATTCTCTTTTACAACAATTCTCATTCCTAGAAAGTATTTCTGGCAGCATATATAGCAAACTGAAGATAGAAAGTGAAAAAGATGACTGCTCTAAATTTGATCTTATAGGTTCCTTCACAATCAGTGATATGGGTAGGGATAATATATATCTACCTTATCCACTGAAAGGCAATCTTTCAGCAACTGTAAGCCTTTCAGACAACCTCTTATCTTTAAATAGATGTGAACTGCAGTCTGGAGGTAACAATGGCTTTTTAGAAGGATCTTTTAAATTTGAGGAATTAATTAGTTTTATACTTGATTTTGAATTACAAGCTTCAGAATTAGAAGAATATGGT
>CAZLMD010000048.1:0-8764 GCA_964560535.1 uncultured Atribacterota bacterium | reverse complement strand
CCATTGCTCTTAGAGTCTGTACACCATAATACACTTCTTCAGGTATTTCCCTTTTTCCTAGTAAGTCTTGTTCAATTCGATATTTTGCCATTTCATTCTTCTCCTTATTTTTTTTATTTTTCTATAACTTATTATTTTAAATAGATACTCTTCTCTTAAATCCTTGCAACACCACTATCTCTCGCTGCTTGAGCTACTGCTTCTGCCTCTTTGTCCATTACCTCTGGATGGAATACATTTGGAATGAAGTTGGTCTCATTCAGTTCATCATCTGGGATGACAGATGATATGGCATATGCTGCTGCTAATTTCATCTCTTCATTTATCTCTTTGGCTCTTACCTTTAGGGCACCTTTGAAGATGGCGGGGAATCCCAGACAGTTGTTGACCTGATTGGGGAAGTCTGAACGACCTGTTGCAATGATACGTGCACCACCTGCTTTGGCCTCATCTGGTAAGATCTCAGGTGTTGGATTGGCCATGGCAAAGATGATCGGGTCATGTGCCATCTTTTTGACCATATCTCTGTCGACGAGGTTTGGTCCTGATAATCCTAAGAATACATCAGCACCTGTCAGGGCATGAGAGAGGTTGCCGCTATCTTTATCCCTGTTGGTTGCTTTGGCAATCTCCTCTTTGGCAGAATTCATATTCTCAGTACGTCCTTCGTAGATGATACCTTTTGAATCACAAAGGAGGATATTCTGAGCACCTGCTGAAAGTAAGAACTTGGATACTGCAATAGATGCTGCACCTGCACCATTTACTACTATCTTAACATCACCAATCTTCTTATCAGCCAGTTTAAGTGCATTGATAAGCCCTGAGAGGACTACTACTGCTGTACCATGCTGATCATCATGGAATACAGGTATATCGAGTGTCTCTTTAAGTCTTTTCTCAATTTCAAAACAACGGGGTGCACTTATATCCTCTAGGTTTATTCCACCAAATACCGGTGCCATTAAAGTTACTGCCTTTATGATCTCATCAGGATCTTTGGTAGAAAGACATATGGGGAATGCATCAACACCGGCAAAGTATTTAAAGAGTACTGCTTTACCCTCCATAACTGGAATGGCCGCCTCAGGACCTATATCTCCTAAGCCCAAGACTGCTGTTCCATCTGAGACTACTGCTACCATATTACCCTTGGTGGTATATTTATAGACATCTTCAACATTCTGGTTTATTTTACGGCATGGTTCTGCTACACCCGGGGTATAGACAACAGCAAGGTCTTGCATATCTTTTATTTCAATCTTACTTACTACCTCTATCTTGCCTTTATTTTCACTGTGTAATTTAAGAGCTTTTTCATTTATGTCCATTTTTATCTCCTTCTGTTTATTTTAGAATTGTTTGTTGTGGGATTAACTGATTATTTTCACAATTTAAGAACAATAAATACTGTTTTTTAATTGATATTTTTAGAGCCATTTAAATGGCTCTAATTGACAACACCATCGCAATTATTTTGCAGCTATCTTCTGCTATTCATCTCATAGAATGGGGTTGAGTCTCCTGAAAAGTACTGGTTATGCCATTTCTGACAATATGTTTTAATTTCTTGGAGATGTTCAGCATATTCAATTTGTTTCTGGTTATTACCTTTTTTAGCTTGTATTCTGGCTTCTTGATATATTGAATCTAAATCTATATTACAAAACTTTCTGTTTTCAAGTACGAATTCTCCATTTACCATGACGGAATGGACATCAGAGCCTTTTGCCCTATGAATAATACTATCTACAATATTCCAACATGGATTTACCCAGGGATCTTCTAAAATACGGCTTAGATCTAATAAGAGAAGGTCTGCCTTCATTCCAATTTTAAGAGCACCGATTAAACCGTTGAAATGACATACTCTTGCTGCATTAGTAGTAGCCATTTTAAGAACATCATAGGAGCTCAGTGGCTTTGATGAGGATAAATCAGAACCGACTACCCTGTGAAGGTAGTAAATCATTCTCATTTCCATAAATGGGTCTTCATCATCATTAATCCCTTTATCATCTATTCCTAATGCTACATTAACTCCAGCCTTTTGTAAATAGTAGACGGGAGAAATGCCATTCCTTACTGCCAAATTGCAACTGGCATGGTGAGTTATTGAACTATTTTTTTCCTTTAATAATTGTATATCTTCTTCATTTAGAAATACTGCATGTCCAAGAACTAATAAATCATCCACCAAACCTAAGTCATTTAAATGAAACAACAGCGATTTTCCATATTTCTTTTCACCATAGTTTTTTTGGATTAAAGTTTGCAAAGTATGTATGTGTATGGGAATTCCCCCCATTTTAGTTGATTCTTCTTTAATTTTTACCAAAAATTCATCAGTACACCCTTGAACCCAGAGGGGGCCAAAAATAATTTTTCTATCATCATCATTAAATGAATCAAATAATTCATGGAAATGTTCAAAATATTTTTTATGTATGAGGCCCTTATCTTTAAATATGATTGGTTTAAAATATTCCTGTAAATTTGAAGGTAGGTTTTTATATAATGCCTTATCATCATATGTTAGCATATTCAAATCTCTCACTCCACTTGAATAAGTTACCCTGACTCCAGCTTTTTTATATCCGTTCAAAATCTTCTTAACATTATTAAAATCCATTTCATTTCCAGATTGATTGTGATGTAAGGTAGTACAGCCATTCCGTATATGACGTATGGCACATAAGGTAGCATTAAGTTCATAATCTAGCATAGTACCTTTCGGCTTATCAATCAAAAAGTTTTCCAGATAATCATAAGCTACTCCTTGTTGAAATGGAGATAAGCCCGCTCCATGGCTGTGAGCATTTATTAAACCTGGCATCACCGCATATTTTTCACTTCCTTTAATTGTTGCCTCTGGATATTTTTTCTTTAAAATATGGTAATCCCCTATATCTCTTATTTTATCACCTGATATATAAACAGCAGCATTTGTTAAGATTCCATTCGAATCAATCGCTGGATCTGAGATAATATACCTACCTTTAACAATATAACCCATTAACCCTCCTTTGAAATTGTCATTTCTTAGATTGAAAGTTGAAAGAATAAGATTGTTGTTAGCAAATGAAATTTGTTAACTGATAATGATTCATAATTTATGTTTAATATTCTACCAGACAGGACAGAACCATCTTAGCAATATTGTTAGACTTGTTTTATCGATAATACCGTTATACTGATTACTACTTACAATCCCTTGTAGGAAACCATGGTTTTTGTTCCCGAGGAATTGCTTAATCTATGGACTGAGGATTTGCCAAAGAGGCCGTAATCAATTAAAAATTACAGCCCCTTTGACTTAAGTTGTGTAGTCTATCTATTTATATATTTATCTATTATCTTTCTTTCCATGCGGGAGCCGGATACAATGGTGCACTTTCTTGTGATTCTACTGGATACACTACTTTTACTTCTTCATCTTGAATCTGGATTACCGGGTGTAACCACTGTACGTTCTCTCCCTTTTCATTAAATTCTACTGGTGAAAAGCAAGCTGTTTCAATTATATCAAAACCGATTAAAGCTTCTCTCACCTTCTCAGTATCGATAGTGCCGGCTTCTTCAATTGCCATCTGAATAATACTGACAGTTGCAGTTGCAGCTGCAGTCTGATAATTAGCTACAAAATCTTCTCCTAAAATATCCCTACAAGCCTGTAAATAATCTTCGGTTGTTCCAAATATATGATCCTCAGTCTTCATAGCCGGAACCCACCATTCACCTTCTACAGCATAATTACCATCTGCACCAATTTCTTTTATAAAAGCTGGTACAAATACTCCGACAGCACTGGCAAACAATTTAGGTGTGTAATCCAATTCTTTACACTGTCTTAATATCATTAAAGCATCGGCGGTATATCCCCCTCCTGCCAAGACATCCGGATTTAATGCTTTAACTTTTGTTAATAAAGCAGACAGGTCTGTGGATCCAGGAGGATATTTTTCAAACATTACTACATCGAAACCAAGTTCAGTACAGAGATCGCCAAAGCCAGTTGCTACATCTAGTGGAAACAAATCATTGGCTACGACTATAGCTACTGTCTCGGGTTTGGGGTCTAACTCTTCATCCATCATATACGCAATAGGAGCCATTACTAGTGATGCAGGTGGTAAAACAGAGAAAACATACTTATATCCTCTGTCATAGATATTGCTGGCATTCGCAGTAGAGGCAATAGTTATAACTCCATATTTTTCACCAATAGCTGTTGTAGCAAATGTTATCGAGCTGGAATAAGGTCCTGCTAAAAAATGGACCTTATCTTCAGTTATTAATTTTTCAGTTAGCCGTGCTGAACGAACTGGATCGCTCTCATCATCATAGTAGATGACCTGAACACCATAAGTTTTTCCATCAGCCTTAATTCCACCATGTGAATTAATCCATTTCTCCCATACTTCATACCCTTGTTTAACCATTTGACCTTCATAGGCAGTTTTTCCAGTCAAAGAAACTGATGCACCAATCTTAATAGTATCATCAAATTGTTGAGCAATTGCAGTTCCAAATACTGAAAATAAAAGTATGCTTACCAAAAATACTAAAGATAATTTTTTAATCATGATTATTGTTTTTTCCTCCTTTTATTCTCTATTTACCATTAGCAATTGAATCTATAATTCATACAGTCTATGACCCTACACCACCTCCTCCATTTGCTTACACAAAATCATTGCTTGATATTAAATAAAGACTTATCATTTTTGCAATAAAATTGTATATGATTTTTAAAGAGCCCTTTAGGCAATTCCAAGATAAGCATTCTTTATATGCTTATTCTTAGCCAGTTTATCACTACTGTCTTGCATAACTGAATGACCACTTTCCAGCACATAACCACGGTCAGCAACATCTAAAGCCACCTGTACATCCTGTTCAACTATCAGTATGGTAATACCCTCTTCATCTCTCAATCTAGCAATTGTTTCAACTAAGTCATCTACAACTACCGGTGCTAAGCCAAGGGATAGCTCATCAATAATCAGAAGTGTGGGTTTAGACATAAGTGCACGGCCAATGGCACACATCTGCTGTTCTCCGCCGGAAAGGTTTCCAGCAAATTTTTTCCTATACCCTTTTAACGGTTTAAAAAGATTGTAGATGAAATCAAGGTCTGCTTGAATTTCTTTTTTGCTGTATTTACGCTGAAAGGCCCCCATAAGCAGATTATCTTCCACAGTAAGGCCGAAAAAAAGATGCCGTCCTTCTGGTGCAAAGCCTATTCCCTTTTTAATGCGGTCAGGAGCAGGTAAGCTGGTTATGTCTTGATTGGAATACTTTATTACACCTTTAAAGGAAGGAACCATACCTACAATATTCTTTAATAAAGTGCTTTTTCCAGCCCCATTTGCTCCAATAATACACACAATTTCTTTTCTTTTTAATTCTAAATTGATATCCCATAAAACCTGGATTGCACCATAACCTGAATTTAAATTACTAATCTCCAATAAATAGTCGTTTTTCATCAGCTCTTTATAACCTCCTTAGCATACTTTTTACCGAGATAAGCTTCAATAACGGCAGGGTTGTCACACACTTCTGTTGGTGAGCCCTCACAAATCTTCTGTCCATGGTGTAATACAATTATTCTGTCAGAGATTCCCATTACTGCCTTCATAATATGTTCAATGTAAACAATGGTTAATTGTTTTTCCGTTCTAACATTTTTAACCAACTCCATCGATTCCTCTACCTCAGAAGGGTTGAGGCCTGCCATTACCTCATCTAAAAATATTACCTCTGGGTCCATTGCTAAGACTCTGGCAAACTCCATTCTTTTCAAATCTGGAAGAGTAATATCACTTACCTTATAATCTTTCTTTTTTTTCAATCCTACTAATTCCAATATTTCATGAGCATTTTTTGTGGCATGATTTAAATTACTTTTCCTGTCACTACGTCCATAAAGAGATCCAACAAGTACATTTTCTTCAACAGTCATACCCTGCAATGGTTTAACTACCTGATATGTCCTGGTTAAACCGATACGAGCAATCTGAAATGGCTGTAATTTACTTATATTGGTATCTTTAAAAAAGACTTCTCCCTCAGTCTTTTTTAGGTCACCGGTAACTAGATTAGTTATAGTTGTTTTTCCGGCACCATTTGGCCCAATCAGGCCAAGAATCTCTCCTTTTTTTGCCTGAAAGGAGACTTTGTCCACTGCTTTTAAAGCACCGAAATGTTTACTTATTGACCTAACATCTAAGATAACATTATTATCAGACATTGGTCACCTCCGCTTTTTTGTTTAATTCAATTCTCCTGTTCGTCATCTTATCAGTAATCGTTCCAATAAGCCCTCTGGGAACAAAAAATACTATAATTATAGTAGCAATGCCTAATGCTGCCAGATGGTACTGCATAAATCCACTCCAGGCAATTTCTGATACTGTTTCCACTATAAAAGCACCAAATATTGGACCCAATATAGTACCTGCACCACCGATAAGCATCATAATTATAGAATTTGTGATAAACATCAGGTCAAACACCTCATCAGGGGCAATAAAAGACATCCAGTAACCATACAAACCGCCAGCGATACTGGTAAACATGGCAGCTATTGCCCAGGTAGATACCTTTGTAAAAGTAGTGTTTATTCCCATAGAATTAGCTGCATCTTCATTTGCTTTAATACTTCGAATTCCAAAACCAAATTTTGAATTGACAATCATATTCATAACCAATGATGTGATTACCATTAAAACAAACATTGCCAAATAAAAGTATCTGTAAACTACATCAGGTGAAGCCATAATAATAGGAAAAGTCGTGCCTCTGGCTCCTCCGGTAAGATCGGTAGCATTTTGAACAACTGTCATAATTGCTCCATTCATTCCAATTGTAGCAATCGCAAAATAGTGCCCTCTCAATCTAAGAACCGGGAATCCTAAAATTATACTTACAATAATTGCACAAAAACAGGCTGCTGGGATTGCTACAAAAACTGGTAGCCCGCTTTTCATCAAAATAGCACTCATGTAGGCGCCTATACCAAAGAACATAACATGGCCAAAAGGCAGATAACCCATATATCCGGACATCAAATTTATACACTGGGCAATTGTTCCATACATGAATATTGCTGTAAATATGCGGGTGTAATATCCTGAGATATAATTGGGTAAAAAAACAAAAACTATAATGGCAGCAACAATCAAAATTATAGATAAATTAAATTTTCTTTCATTTTGCGTTATCACTTATCTTACACTTCCTTCCTTTAAAGTAGTTCCCTAATAATGACTAACCAAAGAATTTTTTTCCTATTAGACCATGTGGCCTGAATAGTAATACCAGAACCATTATGAAGAGCCCTATTGCTTCCTGCCAGTGAGAACCTATAAAAGTAGTTCCAAATGTTTCAACAAATGCCAGCAATAATCCCCCTGCGGCAGCCCCCCAGATATTTCCTAACCCCCCCAAAATGGCAATAATAAAGACTCTGCCTATTATTACGTCTATAACATGGGGAGAAAAGCTGTAAATAGTTGCCCACAAAGTTCCTGTAACTCCTCCCAAAGCAGTTCCCACAGCAAAATTTATTAAATACATTTTTTGATCATCAACTCCAACTGCCATCGCTCCTTCTTTATCCAAAGCAACGGCCTGTATCCCTTTCCCAATTTTTGTATTCATCATAAACTGATAGGTAAGGTAGATGATTACCCCTGCTATTATGAAAGTTAAAAATTTTGTTAGAGGAACAAAGGCATTTAAAAACTGAAAATTGCTACCCGCATAACTTACTTTGATAGTACGATAGTCTGCTGACCAGACAAAAAGTATTATATTCTCTATTATTAACCTTAAGGCAAAGGTAACAATAAGAGTAAATACAATACCACCTTTAAGTAGCGGTTGTAATGTGAATCGATATATAAAAGCACCCAATATAAATAATAATATGCCGGTAAAAATCATACTGGCAAAAGGATCAATATGGAACACATTAAACATGATTAAAGAAAGATAAGATCCCAGCAACACCATAGCTCCATAGGATAGGTTAATAATGCCACTTATACCCCATTGTAGAGAAAAACCTATACCCATCAATGCATATAACCCTCCTAAAAGAAGAGCATTGACGAACATCTGTAACCCCATGAAATTCCTCCTTATATTCTATATTTCTATTTTATCAACATCAATATTCGTAATTATACTTTTATTTAATTAATCCAATGATATCTTTTATTGATTTGAGTTTCTTTTTACTAAGATAACTCTTTAATCCCTCAGTAATTTCTGACATAATATACGGGTTACTGAAATTAGCAGTACCTACCTGGACTGCGCTCGCTCCAACTAAAAACATTTCAACAGCATCTTCCAGACACGTTATTCCACCTACTCCAATTATTGGGATTTTTACAACTTTACTCGTCTCCCAGATCATTCTGACAACAATTGGCCTTATTGCAGGGCCAGATAATCCACCAACCCTGTTACCCAATCTTGGTTTATGATTTTCAATATCTATAGCCATTCCTACCATGGTATTAGCTATGGTTACAATATCAGCTCCCGCCTGCTCTGCAGCTAATGCCATTTCAGTTATATCCGAAACATTTGGGGATAATTTAGCTATTACTACTTTTTTTGTTTTTTTCTTGATATTGTACACAAGATCAGCCATTACTCTTTTATTAACTCCAAATTGTAGGCCATCATTTAGATTGGGACAGGAAAGATTGACCTCTAATGCTGAAATCTCATCAATCTTATCAAG
>CAZLMD010000047.1:2925-8818 GCA_964560535.1 uncultured Atribacterota bacterium | reverse complement strand
AGGTTTCTCTTAAGTCCTGCAACCTCTTCCTCTCCCAGAGGTGCACCATGTGCTGTATGGCTATCCTGCTTGGTGGGTGCACCATAACCAATGTGTGTTCGGGCTATTATAAGTGTTGGTTTATCATCTTTTTCCCGTGCTTTTAATAATGCTGCCCGTAACTCATCAATATTATGGCCATCAATATTATCAATTACTCTCCAATCATAGGCACGAAAGCGATCTGGAACTGATTCAGTAAAAATCAAATCGGTCTTACCGGCTAGAGAGATTTGATTTTGATCATAAATTACAATCAATTTTCCCAATCCCCAATGTCCCGCTAAAGAGGCTGCTTCCGAAGTTATCCCTTCCATCATACAACCATCACCGGCTAAAACATAAGTATAATGATCTATAATATCAAGCCCTTCTTCATTATATTTTTCAGCAAGGATTCTCTCAGCCAGAGCCATACCGACTCCATTGGCAAATCCTTGCCCTAATGGGCCTGTGGTAACTTCCACCCCGGGAGTGATACCGTATTCGGGATGACCGGGAGTAATAGAGCCTATCTGTCTAAAATTAGCCAAATCTTCTAAAGTAATATCATAACCCGACAGATGTAGTAAGACGTATAATAAAATTGACCCATGTCCTGCAGATAGAACAAATCTATCCCGATCAAACCAATCTGGTTTTTCAGGATCATGTTTGAGTATTTCACCAAACAGTATTGCTCCTATTTCAGCACATCCTAATGGTAAACCGGGATGACCGGATTTAGCCTTTTCAATAGCATCGACTGATAAACCCCTTATTGTTTTAGTAACCTCTGCTAACATCTTTCCTCCTGCGTATATTCTCAGAAATATTCTTTTTTTTAAAAAATTATCTCTCACTATAATTCCAATAGTATATTAATAATGTAACGCTTTTTAATCTTTTTTTCAATTTTAATATTCTATGTGCTCAGTTCTATTAATAATCTCATTTTGAAGTGTCTTGCTAAGGTTGTTGAAATAATCGCTATAGCCAGCAACTCTTACAATTAGATTCTGATATTCTTCTGGGTTTTTCTGAGCCGCCTTTAAAGTTTCTGTATCCATCACATTGAACTGTATATGGTGTCCCCCCAATTTAAAATAAGCCCTGATAAGATGTGCCAGGCTTGTCAGTCCTTTCTCACCTTCCAATAAAGAGGGAGTAAATTTTTGATTTAAAAGAGTGCCACCGGTCTTTATCTGGTCCATCTTGGCTGCTGATTTAATTACTGCAGTAGGACCAAAACGATCGGCTCCCTGTACAGGTGATATGCCTTCCGAGAGAGGTTCTCCTGCTTTACGACCATCAGGGGTAGCTCCTATTACTGATCCAAAGTAGATATGACAGGTAGTGGGCAGCATATTGATACAGTATTTTCCCCCTTTGGTGTTTGGGCGTCCTTCTACTTCCTGAAAAAAAGAATTAAAAACATCTCTCATGATATTATCAGCATAATCATCGTCATTACCATATCTGGGTGTATCTTTCTTTAAAAGCTGGTGGATTTTCTGTTCGCCCTGGAAATTGTCAGCCAGGATCGCAAGAAGTGTATCCATACTAATATTCTTGTGATCAAAGACATGGTATTTAATAGCTGACAGGCTATCGGTAATAGTTCCAATACCTACCCCTTGAAGATAATTGGTATTATACCTGGCGCCACCGGTATTATAGTCCATCCCCTTTTCTATGCAATCATTTATGATAAGGGATAAGAATGGTGCAGGCATGGCAGTAGCATAAATCTGCTCTATGATATGATTACCCCTCATTTTTATCTCAACAAAATGGTGTAATTGTTTCTTAAAAGCAGACAAGATCTCATCATAATTATTAAAAGTTCTAGGGTCTCCGGTAGTCAGTCCAATTTTTTTTCCGCTTATGGGGTCAAAACCATTGTGAAGAGCAATCTCCAACACTTTTACCAGATTGAAATAACCGGTTAAGATGTAGGCTTCTTTACCAAAAGCTCCTGTTTCTACACAACCACTGGTTCCACCCTCCCTGGCATCAGTCAGGCTTTTCCCTTGTCTTAACAGTTCAGATACCACCAGATCGGCATTAAATACTGAAGGCTGTCCCCAACCTTTACGAATTATTTCGCAAGCACGTCTCAAAAAGAGATCAGGGCTCTTCTGGCTTAACTGAATATTGGTGCTCGGTTGCAAAAGCTGCATCTCATCAATAACTTCCAGTATAATGTAGGTAACCTCATTTACACCATCTTCGCCTTGTGGTGTAAAGCCCCCGTTATTGATATTGGCAAAATCAGTGTATGTACCGCTCTCTGCCAGCGTTATTCCTACCTTAGGAGGGGCAGGTTGATTGTTAAATTTAATCCAAAAGCACTCTAGTAATTCTTTGGCTTTATCTCTATCCAAAGTTTTATCAGCTAAACCCTGCTGGTAGAAAGATAAAAGGTGTTGATCCAGATGTCCGGGATTAAAGGAATCCCAGGTATTTAACTCACTGATCACTCCTATGTGGACAAACCAGTACATCTGTAGTGCTTCCCAAAAATTACGGGGTGCATGAGCTGGCACCCTGCGACAAATTTCAGAAATAGTATTTAATTCTTTTTTGCGGTGGATGTCCTTTTCTTGTAATGCTAATTTATCAGCTAGTTCAGCATAACGATAAGCCAATTTAATAATAGCATCTGCGCAAATAGACATAGCCTTAAGCTGAACAAGTCTAGCATAAGCATCTCTATCATTATGAAAATCCAACTCCTTTATAGCTGTTTCTATCTTATTTTTAAGATCTAGAAATCCTTCCTTATATATCTTGCCATCAGCCACCGTATGGCCCGGTGCTCTCTGTTCCATAAACTCGGTAAATATTCCGGTATGGTAGCAATCTAACCAATCTTGCCCCATCAGCGAGAATATCTGGCTACGTATGGACCGTTCCTCCCAGAAAGGGATAATAGTCTCTTTTTGTGTCTTTCTGACCTCAGAGCTGACCTGAAAGGAGATTTTTTCTCTTTCTTGAATGATATCTAGATCTTTTAAAGTATGACAGCACAATTCTGGATAAGTAGGGGTGGCTCCGGGGGCTTTGCCCCGTTCTCCCACAATCAGCTCATCCTGCTCAATGGCAATGGTTTTTTGTTCTAAAAGATGTTTAAATGCTAATGCTCTTAAGATGGGAACAGGTACCTTCCCTTGATAAAGCTGGTATGCTTCCGTAATTAATTCTGCTCTTTCTATGTCAATATAAGGTTTAACTTTTAAACTAATATTTCTTAATCTTTCTGTTCTGGCATTCATGTTTAACTCTGACCCCCTATGTTAATAGATATATTATACTGATTAAAAAGTTGTATAACCCTTTCTGTACCTGTTTCTGTTAAGTCTTTAACATACTCCATTTTATTCTTCAAACCAATTCTGACATACTTTTCCATTCCCATACGATGAAATGGGAGTATGCTTACCTTCGTTATTTTCAATGAATGAATATATCTTGCTATCATACTAATCTCTTTTTCAGTATCATTAATTCCTGGTATTAAAGGTATTCTAACTTCGACAGCCGCACCCTGAGAAGAAAGCCTTTCTAAATTTTCTAGAATCAGTTTATTGGAAACCCCGGTATATTTTTTGTGTTTTTGTTTATCAAATAGTTTGAGATCATAGAGCCAGAGGTCAACATATGGAAAGATGTGTTCTATATTAGCCCATGGTACATACCCTGAAGTGTCCACTGCCCTATGTATACCTTCTTTTCCACAGAGGAATAGCAATTGGCACAAAAAATCAATCTGTTGAAGGGGTTCTCCTCCTGAAAAAGTAACACCACCCTGTGACTCCTGATAGAATATTATATCTTTTTTTATTTCTTGCATTATCTCTTCAATATTTACCTTTCGACCAATAATCTCCCTGGCTTGTACCGGGCAATTAGCAATACAGTTGCCCGTAAGAACACACTTGTCTTTATCGGTATAAGGATAACAACCATCTAAAGTAATGGCTTGTTCAGAACAGGAAGAAAGACATTGATAACATCTGATACAAATATCCTGGTTGAATGAAATCTCCGGTTTATAGAACCAGCTTTCGGGGTTATGACACCACTGACAGCGCAAAGGACACCCCTTTAGAAATATAGTGGTACGAATACCTGGACCATCATGTATAGCAAATCTTTTTATACTAAATATTATACCTGTTGTCATTTTTTCCCAACCCTATATTAACTCCCATACCTTTATTCTATAAATATAAGCATATCAATGCAAAAGCTAAGTTGAAAAAATATAACTATTGATGATAGTTGATATGAAAAAGCATATATTATTATTTTAATTAAGCATTAAAAGTCAGCGACCAATTTGGTAATTTTATCCACTTTTACTAAAAATAATCTTTAAGTATTTGCTATTCTTTAGAAATGTCTTCAGTACTGATATCTCCAACCTTTTTGCCTAAAGAATTAATTCCTATTATTATTTTACTTGAATTTTCTAATACACTATTGTAAAAAAGAGCCTCCTCCAGGGTTTCGCCTATAGCAATCGCACCATGTCCCTTTATTACTACTATCTTATTATCTTTCAGATATCTGGGGAGAACTTCTTCCATCTCCTTCGAACCACTACCATACTCAAAACCGATCACGGGTACTTTTCTGATGGAATAAGAACCCTCGACATCCAATGGAATAATCTCATCATTGAAAAAGGAAAGGATTACTGTATTAATCAAATGGGCATGGAAAATAGCCAGTCCATTTGTTTCTCTATAAATAGCCCTGTGCACCCCTGTTTCACTGGATGCCAGTCCAATTCCACTGTCATTTTTCTCTAAACCTACCTCGACAATATCGAAATCGTTTAAGAATCCGAGCATGGAACCACGTCTTGTAATCAGCATACGTTTACCGATACGTATACTCATATTCCCGCTATGAGTATCTTGTAATCCTGCAACATATGATGCCCAGCCTAATTTCTGAAAATATTTTACAATACTTTGCTCTACTTTTTTCATAAGAAATCCTCCAGCTCTAATTCTTTCAGTTTTTCACTTGTTGGTATACCGTCCTTGCTCCATCCTCTGAATTCATAGTATTCATTTAACATTAAATCTAAATCTATCTTCTCTAGTCCCAAATTTTCTTGTAATAGTTTTTGTGGTAGAGAGTCATCTCTTCTAGTAAATCCTACTTTTATATTAATCATCCTTTCCAAATTATTGATTCTCTCACCTATCTGGCTAAGTGTTTTAGCGCTATAGTCTTTTCCAGTAACAAAGGATAATATTTTTGACCAATTTTCTAAAGAGATAGCCATACCCGCAAAACGGCAGACGATCAAGCTATTCTCTGCCGCTGAATCATTCTGTCTTTTTGCTACAAGAGTCCCTTTACTTATCTGTATTCCCGGCTCAACTCTACGGGGAAGCCCAAATATTTCTGAACCTGCTGAGTGTCCCCCATGTAAATGACATCCACCCCTATTAGAAGTAGCATACCCAATCGCCATACCTTTTATAATTCTCGGGTCATAGGCAGGAAGTTCCATACCCTTTACATTGATGGCAAAGTATTCTGCTTCCTCACCTATTTTTTTAGCTAAACCGTGTGTCCCTATTTTAAGCTCTCTTCCAACTCCTTTATTTTCTACAATTTTATCAATCAGATCTATGATCTTTTCTTTTTCCCCAAACTTTATATTGAAATTATATACCCCTTTTTCTGTCGCTTCCATTGCAAAAGCAATAACTCCACCAAGGGAAATGGTATCTATACCGTATTCATCAGCTAATCGGTTTATTTTTTGAATAAAAGGTAAATCATTTATTCCTAAATTTGGCCCTAAAGCCCAAATAGTTTCAAATTCCGGCCCCTCGGCAATTTTACC
>CAZLMD010000047.1:0-2825 GCA_964560535.1 uncultured Atribacterota bacterium | reverse complement strand
GCTCCATCAGTAATTACGCTGGCAAATAAAACCTGTTTTTCCCCGGCTGGCCCAATAGAAATAACACTTGATGTTTTAGGATGTATTTCTTTAAGTTTTCGGGTAGTTTCAGCAGTACCTTCCCCCCAAAGTGAGAAAGCATCCAGTATACTTACCATTTTTCCGCTAATATGAATATAAACAGGTTTTTCAGATTTTCCTGTAATTACTATAGCATCATAACCGGTAAACTTTAAAATTGCTCCAAAATCTCCGCTGCTGATGGAAGTAAAGATTGTTTTAGTCAAAGGAGATCTGGTAGTAATTGATGCCTTGCCAGCTGTAGGTGTGGAGGTGCCGGTTAAAGGCCCTGTGGTAATAATTATCGGATTTCCTGCTGATAAGGGGTCCTCATTTAACGTTTTAGAATATAGAGTATACAGGTATACCCCCAAGCCACGCCCACCAAGATATTTACGGTAAACATCTTCTGTTAACTCTATTTCCTTTGTTGTTTTTTTATCTATTTCAATCTCTAATATTCTGCCCCAGCTACCATAGAACATATTGCCTCCTTGAATATTTTTAGCTATCTCTTAATGGTTGTAAATTTCAATTCATCATTAACAAATGTGTTTTATATTTTGTAGCAGATTTCAGGAAGAAATAAAACTATTTATTCTTTATAATTTTTACAACTTTTAAAAAAACAAAAAACAGGATTACCTGGTATCTGCCCCTGCCTTAAATAATTAATGTTTTACCATATTAAACAAAAGTTACTTTACAATTTCAACCTGGTTAAGATCATCAACTTCCCCTAACCTGACCTTGACCAGTTCCCGGCGAGATGTAGGAACATTTTTGCCAACATAATCGGCTCTTATGGGAAATTCTCTATGACCCCTGTCTAATAGTACAGCCAATTGTATACAACTAGGTCTTCCCAGGTCAACAATGGCATCCATAGCAGCCCTGATAGTTCTGCCAGTATAAAGGACATCGTCTACCAGTAATATTTTCTTACCTTCTATCTGAAAGGGTATGTCTGTCTTGACTACAATAGCCTGAGATTGTTTCTCTTTTAAATCATCACGATAAAGAGTAATATCTAATACACCAACTGGAATATTAATTTTTTCAATAATGTATATGGAATCAGCAATTCTCTTTGCCAGATACTCTCCTCTGGTTTTAATACCTATAATCCCTAAACCCTCAACACCCTTATTTTTTTCAATAATTTCATGTGAAATACGTAAAAGTGTTCTGTCAATGTCTCTTTTGTTCATAATTATTGAAGTCTGAGACATAAATATTGTTTTATCTCCTTTTATCCTTTTAAAAATATAATTGTTTTATTAATAATGTTATTAATAAAACAAATCTTGTGATATTTATAAAAACAATTCACGAAATATTCGTTACATTATTATATAGAAGAATATGGTTAATTCTCAAATAAATTTATAATCATTTAAAAAATGTTAAAGTTCTTTTTTAAACCATAAACCATTAAATTGCTTTATACCCGGATTCAACTTTATTTTATTTAACAATATCTAATGTCATGATAATATCTCCAATTTTCTCAGAGTCTCATCTCCACCTGGTTTACACTGACTGATAGTTGCTTTTTTTTCAAATATTGCTATTGCATATTCTGTACAACTTCTGTAACCACATGTGCCACAATTTAATCCAGGCAAAGCTTCTTTGATTAGATCTATTTCAATACCATCTTGCCCGTTATTTTTATTATAATTAACCTGTTCTCGCCCTATAACCTTTTCGCTTAATATAGCTAACAAAATTATGCCTGGAATGGTTAATAGATATCTGGTAGCAGCAAAGGATAATCCTAAAAATCTTGTTTCAACAATTAGCATAGGAATTTTTATAACCGCCCACGAGCTAATAATTATCATAATATTACCAATACTCGCTCCCTTTTCCAATAGAGATTGGGCGAGGGGGAAAGCAGCATAAATTGGACCGGCTGAAAGCGATCCAATAACGAAAGACATAAACTTACCTTTAAAACCAGAGTTGTGGCCAAAATTCTTTATAATCATTTTTGCAGGAACCCAGGCATTTATCAGTCCGGTCAGCACAAAAACCGCTGGCAATATCTCTATCATCTCAATGAGATACATCATGGTATTAGAGAAAGCCCTCTGCAAGATATCTAATCGGTAAAATCCTGTAACTATATAGGCTATAATGACTAAAGAGTTGAATTTATTCTTTTTTATCCAGTTTACAATCATAATATTACCCCCATTCCTAATGCTATGAAGATTGCTAAAATAAAACTAAAGAGATTTCGAGTAAAAGTAAATTTTTTCCCAAAGTGTTTTATCTCTACTGGCATAGTTGCAAAGCCCACCATTGTAAGTGTAGTTATAAAAGCTGCTACTGCAACCAGGTGAGCCCCGCCTTTTACCAGTGATGCAGAAAGAGGGAATGCGATAAAAGCTGGAATAATTGTAATTGCTCCAATTATTGCACCATACAAAGTACTTAGAGTTACACTCTGGTTACCCAAAACAGACTTAATGTAGCTTTCAGGAATTATTGCCAATAATAGTCCTATGAGTGCCAGGATTCCAAATATTTGAGTCATTGTATCAAGCAATCTGCCTTTGGCTGACCATAAACTGTTTAACGTTTTTCCTCTATCTTTCAAAAATGATACAATTAAAGCAATAATAGTCAATGCTATCAACAGGATAGTGCTTATATTCATCTATTAAACTCCTTAATTAAATTATTTATTTTTCTTTCTTTTCATTTTCAATACTATACTAGTTAACGTTTACTTATTTTAATATAAACAGAATTTT
>CAZLMD010000046.1:3863-9114 GCA_964560535.1 uncultured Atribacterota bacterium | reverse complement strand
GGTGAATAGCTGTATGTGGTGCCATAGAAATTCTCTCCATCCTTGAATACTATTATAATTCTGCGTTGTGTCAGTGTACCGGGGTCAAATCCGTTAAAGGTCCTGACTTTCTGATAATCCTTATTACCCTTAAAGCTCTTTACAAAGAAGACTGCCTTCAGTTCATCAACCTTTATTTTGACCTGTTCTTCTCTTGCCTCTTCTGTTTCTTCATCAACAGGATAGAGATTGAAAGATTCCTCTTTTGGATTAAAATCAGTGGTATATCCTTTTAAAATATTCCCATTATAATATTTTACTACAATCTTTTTCCCCAACATCTTGTAGAGCTCCTTTTTTATTCATAGTTTCTTCTTAATTCTTCAAGCGCTTCCTGTTTTATCCTGGAAACCTGTCTTTGAGTTATACCAAGCCGTCTGGCAATATTTACCTGTGTTAAATCTTTATAGAATATATAGTAGATTACCTGTTTCTGAATATTCTTTAGTTTATGAAATATATTCTTTAAATGTATGATATCCTCTATGGGTAATTGAAAGGACTGATATTCTTTGCTCTTAATCTTATCAAGTATAGGAACAGCTGATTCATTATTTTTTCTTACATCTTTGTCTAAAGAGATTACCTGTACTGCATTTCTGCCTTTTAATATCTCCAGTATTCCCTCTTCAGTTATATTAAACTCATCAGACATCTCCTCAATGGTTGGAAATTTCTGGTGTTTTTCACGGTATTTTTCTACAAATGCATCTATTTTACGGTTAAAATCCCTTATCCAGTGAGGAATTTTAACCACTGAATTTTTATCTCTGATATAATGACGGATTTCTCCGTTTATAAGCCAGTGTGCATATGTTTCAAATTTGACGCCTTTTTTTTTATCAAAAAGCTGATAGGCATTGAGTAATCCCAGATAGCCTATCTGTTCAAGGTCTTCCAGCATTTCCCCTGAATTGATATATTTTTTAGCTATAGATCTGACTAAAGGCCTGTGTTTATTTATTATATCATCACTGAATTTATTTATTTCCATATCTTCTATTTTTAATTTCTTTCCTTATTTTTGAAATATCAATCGGTTCCTGCAAGTCTACTTCTCTTCTTCTCTTCTGGTCTATTGATATTTCCTGTGCCGCCTTGCGTGCCTTTAAAGCTTCCTTCAATATATCAGGTGATAGTTCAAGCATCTCAGAAAGCTCGTTGATATCAGGAAATTTATTGAACTGTGCACGGTATGATGATAAGAGCTGGTTTAACATCTTGTTTATCATTACAGAGAGCCATTCAGGAATATTGGCTTTCTTATTTTTTTCTCTGATATAGTTGCGTATCTCTCCACAGATGAGATGTGTGGCATATTCTTCAAATTTTATATTTTCCTTTTTCTGATAGAGGTTTACGGCATTTAAAAGGCCGATATAACCTGCCTGCATTAGTGACTCTTCCGACTCTCCTGAATTTTCAAATTCCCGGACAATATCTTTTAAAAGATAGAGATGGTCTTCCAATACTATTTTATCATCATTTTTTGTCAGAGTGGAACTCTTTTCTGCTTCTTTTTCCTGCATATCTTTTATACCTCTTAAATATTCGATAATTGTTGCTTTTTACTGAACCAGATTGACCATACTGAAGATGGGCAGATACATGGCTATAACCATTACCCCTACAACACCTGCAACTACAACCATCAATATTGGTTCTATGACAGAGGTCAGCTGTTCTACCGCCCTCTCCACTTCCTGATCATAGAATTGTGATACATTCAATAACATTGTTTCCAGTTCTCCGCTCTCCTCACCTACCATAATCATCTGTGTTACCATAGGGGGAAATACCCCGCTCTCCTCAAGGGGTGTGGAGATACTCTGCCCCTCTTTGATACGTTCAGCTGCACCCATAACTGCTTCTGCCAGAATATCATTACCGATAGATTCTGCTGATACCCTTAATGACTGGATAATAGGGACACCGCTGCGTATCAATGTTCCCAGTGTTCTGGTAAAACGGTTTATAGATGTTTTGAGGAACAGGTTGCCGAATATAGGTATCTTCAATTTAATACGGTCAATATTTCTATGCCCCTGTTTGGTACGGTTATATGCGATAAACCCGAAGGCGAGGAGTCCTAAAACAGCGAATACGACATACCAGTAACGGTTAAAGACGACTGTTATGACAACAAGTATCTTAGTTAAAAAAGGGAGCTCTCCGCCAAATTGCGCGAATACCTGTACAAATTGGGGAAGTATAAAGAGGAGGACAAAGACGCCCATCACAAATGCCGCCCCGAAGATAAAAATAGGATAAGTCATGGCTGATTTTATCTTTTGACGAAGTTCATATTCTTTCTCCATAAGTGTAGCCATACGGACTAAGATATCGTCCAATACTCCACCTAACTCACCAGCCTTAATCATATTTGTATAGAGTTTGGTAAAGGTTTCCGGATGTTTATTGAAGGCATCGGCAAGTGTTGAACCGCTTTCCACATTTTTTTTGATATCATCAATCTTGGCGGCAAGGAGTTTGTTTTCGGTCTGTTTGGATAATATCTCCAGACAGCTGACCAGTGTTAAGCCGGCACCAACCATTGTGGCAAACTGACGGTAGAATACGGCAAGGTCTCTTATTTTTATTGATTTGAAAAGATTGAGTTCTATATTCTGAAAAGCCCTTGCCTTTTTTTCTATTGAAATTACAAAATATTTCATCTCTCTGAGCCGTTCGAGGACCGCCTCCGGACTCTCTCCATTGAGTGTTCCTGAGAGATATCTTCCTGTATTGTCTCTGGCTTTATAGGTATATGCCTGCACTTTAAACATTCACCTCCTGATTAATCTGTATGCAGCAGCTGACAGCTTTATTTAAAATTTAAATAATTAAATAAGACTAAGACGAATAAGAGTGTTAGAGTTAGAATATTTTAGAATATTAGAATTTTAGAATATTCAAGAAAAAAGGAACATAATTATATTATTCGTATCGTATCGTAATCTCGTAATCATAAAAGTATATTAAAAGTACAATGTTGTAAAAGTTTTGTGAAACCGTATATCTGTTAAATATTTATTTGATATATGGTATACAATTACACAGTTGAAACACGATAATGGTACATAACGATAGATATATCATATGGTATGTTAATTACAGTATAGCAGTATATTGTATATTCGTATACCATAAATACCGCAAAGTGATGAAGAATATAATCAATTATAATATATTAAAATTAAATCAAATTAATCAGTATTTTGAATATGTGATAATTTAAATTTAATAGTAATCTATTATAATATAGTTTTTTGTATAGTTTTTATATGCTGAAGAATTATGGGGTATAAAAATTTTGTAAATTTATTTGTATATATATTTTATGTTTTATACCGGTTTATACCGGCAGAGAAAGTCTTCAGGGATTTATTTGTTATTTATTTATTATTTATTATTGTAAAAGAACAATGGTTCGGTGGTTCGGTCTGGAACTATATTTATCAGCTGGAGCTGGAAGTAGCCCGCATTACCTCTTCTAATGTCGTTACTCCAGTAATTATCTTTAATAAACCATCTTCTTTTAATGAAACCATTCCATTCTTATTGATAGCAGTAGATCTTATTTCAGCAATAGGTGCATTATTATAGATCAGTTCTCTGATATTTTCACTTATTACCATCAATTCAAAGACAGCTGTTCTGCCTTTATAACCGGTGCCTTTACAGTGTGGACATCCTTCTCCATAAAACAACCTTATCTCACCCGGGGGAATATTGAATTCCTCCATAACCATCTTTATCTCATCAGTTATGGCGGCTTCTTTCTTACAATAAGAACAGATCTTACGTACCAGCCTCTGTGCAACAACACCGATGACAGAGGAAGAGATTAAAAAAGGTTCAATCCCCATATCTACCAGACGTATAACTGAACTGGGGGCATCATTGGTATGTAATGTGCTTAACACCAGATGTCCGGTCAATGCAGACTGTATGGCGATATCGGCAGTCTCTTTATCTCTGATTTCACCTACCAGCATAATATCAGGGTCCTGACGTAAAAAACTGCGCAGGCCTGCGGCAAAGGTTAAGCCTATTTTTGGTTTTGCCTGTAACTGGCTTATACCGTCTAAACGGTATTCTACCGGGTCTTCAATAGTCATTATCTTCTTTTCTACTGAGTTTAGGATATTTAAAGTAGCATATAGTGTGGTGGATTTACCGCTGCCGGTGGGACCTGTAACCAGTATGATGCCATTTGGTTTTTCAATGAGATGCTGATATTTTTCATAATTTTCATCAGAAAAGCCGATAGACCTGAGATCAAGCATGATCTGAGCGGGGTCCAGAATTCTGAGAACAGCACTCTCTCCATTTACTGCAGGAATGGTTGAAACTCTGAAGTTGACTTCCCTGCCATGTACCTGTACCTTTATCCTTCCATCCTGCGGCAGACGCCGTTCTGCTATATTGAGATTAGACATTATCTTTATTCTGGAGATGATAGCCATATGCAGGCCTCTGGGTGGTGACATGATATCATGTAAGATACCATCGATACGGTATCTTACTTTGAGATTTTTATCACCGGAAGGCTCTATATGTATATCACTGGCTCCTTCTTTGATGGCTCTGAGCATGATGAGGTTTACGAGTGCGATGACAGGGGCTTCATGACTTTCGGAGATACTCTTTGTGATCTCCATCTCTTCGGCTTCTTCTTCCACTGCAGTTACCGGTAGATCGGTAATCTCCCCTATCATATTTTGCCAGTTTTCGGTGATACCATAGACTGAATCAAGTAGTTTATTAATATCATCTCTGAAAGCCAGGTATGGTTCAATTTCAAAACCGGTGGTAATTCTTATCTCATCATGTATGTAGACATCTAATGGATTAGCCATGGCAACTACAATTTTTTCCTTATTTTTACCGATAGTAGCCAGATTGTGTTTACGGGATATCTCTTCAGAGAGCATCGCCACTATAGATGGATCAAAGGTCTTTCCATCTAAATCTATATATGGTACACCGATCTCCTCTGAGAGTAATTGCATCATCTCTTCTTTGCTCATTATGCCTGAGGAGAGGATTATTCTCTGGACAGAGGTGTTGTTCTCACCCTGTTTTCTGCAGATCTCGTCAATTTCCTTGTTGCCGATGATTTTTTTATTTATAAGCAGATTTAATAAAAAATCGCCTGTTATCCCTTTTTCTTTTACAAAACGGCCTGTCATCTTTGACCTTTCCTATA
>CAZLMD010000046.1:0-3763 GCA_964560535.1 uncultured Atribacterota bacterium | reverse complement strand
CCTGTTATCCCTTTTTCTTTTACAAAACGGCCTGTCATCTTTGACCTTTCCTATAATAGCCTTTTATAATATCTTTCATAATATAACGATTATTATAAATACTGTGAATATTATGAATTATTATATATTATACACAAATAGGGTAAAAAGAAACTGTTTGAAAATATATTTATTTTTTTGCTGTTCTTTTCTTTGTCTATATGTGATGTGTAATTTTTTTGTGGAATATTTTGTTTATATTATACCTTTGCCAAATTAAAAGGGCAAATATCTTTTATCCGGTATAATAGCAAAGCCTGTCTGTCACTGTGTGGTATGTAATGACGGAGCAGTCTCATCAATTATGCTGGAGGGAGTTATAAGTAATTTGTAAAGATTGAATATAATTTTGTGCAAGCTAAAGAGTATGAGATTGCCACGACATGTTTTCAACATGTCTCGCAATGACAGGAGGAATGCGGGTATGATGGATGTGATTGCCACACCTGCCTTTGGTAGGTTCGTAATGACAGAGAGAGGTAGACTTCTTGTACTTATGGAAAGAGAAATACCTCTGTAATGACAGGTGAAGAAGGGCTTTGGGGAATAAGATTGCAATTTTTAAATTTTAAGGTGCAGATTATTCGGGCCATTTACCTTTTTTTAATTTTACCTTTCCATTTTTCAGCCAGAAGAATAGCAATAATCTCTCCAGAGTACGGTTGAATATAACTGTTCCGATGGAGTCCCGCCTGCTAAGAGGACGGACCAGAATAGTAAAAAGCTGTAAACGGTTGCCGCCCCATACATCTGTAAAGATCTGGTCACCTATGACAGCAGTCTCTCTATTACTTGTATTCATAACCTCCATAGCAGATAAGAAGGGCTTTTTCATAGGTTTATAACGGCTGTAAAAGAATGGTATATCCAGTTTTTTAATGATTTCAGAAAAATTAGTATGTGTATTAGATACAAGACATATCTTTAAGCCATTCTCTTTGACCTCTTCTATCCAGCTGGCAATCTGTTCATCCAGATGTTTTGTTCCTTTTGGAATGATGGTATTATCGAGATCAATAATAATACCCTTTATCTTCTTTTTTTCTTTTAATTTTTTTATATCTACAGAATATATATTCTCTAAATAGACATCAGGGATCAGTAATCTAAACAAACCTGACATAATACTCCTTTTAGTTTTTAGCTGTCAGCTCCGGGTTTTTGCACTATTATATTATTTCTTTTTCCCTGGCTGATATCTGTTTCAGCCTGGCATTTATACTGGTAATTATGATATCGATAGCTACCCTGTTTAAACCACCCTGCGGGATAATGATATCTGCATATCTCTTTGATGGTTCTACAAACTGCAGAAACATCGGTTTTACCCTGTTCAGGTATTGTTCTACAACTGAAGAGAGGCTCCTCCCCCTCTCTCTGGTATCACGTATCAGTCTGCGGATAAACCTCTCATCTGAATCTGTATCTACATATATTTTTATATCGAGCATATCCCTGATAGCCTTTTCTTCCAGGACTAAAATTCCCTCCAGTATAATAACATGTGCAGGGCTGACTCTTTCAGTCTGTTCTTTCCTGTTGTAATCCTGAAATGAATAGAGGGGCATTGATATTGGTTTACCATTTATCAGCTGATTGAGGTGTTCTACCAATAATGTATTATCAAAGGCGGAGGGGTGGTCGAAGTTGAATTTTTTTCTTTCATTAATGGTGAGATGTGATAAATCTATATAATAGGAGTCTTGAGCAATAATTATTGCCTTCTTCTCTTTAATACCATTGGCGATATTTTTAGCAACTGTGGTCTTTCCGCAGCCGGTGCCACCGGCGATACCGATTATTAAAGGCAGCATCTTCTCCTCTTTTTTTAAATATTTATATTTCAAATGTTTTATATATTTATATGTTTCATATATATTTATTTATTTAATAAGGATATTTGTAGAATATGTAGAAAAAGTTTTACAATAAATATAGTATAACAGTATATTTGATATACGTATACCTGCCGGCAATGATATTGAAGTAAAAGAATGTGGGTATAGATGTAGATGTAGATGTGTTCGTTGTTGAAGCTTCTGGTATCTGGTGAAATAAGAAAGATGCGGGTATATATGGATGCGATTGCCACGACATGTTTTCAACATGTCTCGCAATGACAGGAAAAGAAATCCCGATAATGGTATAAATACTGTATTCTAAAAATTAATAACCTATTAATTAATAAACATAATATCAATGAACATGAACTATGTCTTTACTTTACAGTTTGCAGATAATATTATGGTTTATTATCAAGATGTTCCTGATATGTTCTGGAAAAAACATGTTCCCCGTCTTTTCCCAGAACAAAATAAAAATAATCCTCTTCTGTCGGATAGACTGCTGCTAGGATCGATTCTAATCCGGGGTTACATATGGGTTCAGGCGGCAGCCCTGCATTTAGATATGTATTAAAAGGTGATTCAATCTCCAGATCCTGCTGGGTCAATTTTTCCTGTGGTTTATCGAGTAAATACTGGACAGTGGCACATGATTGTAAGCGCATACCTGTGGCTAATCTATTATAAAAAACAGAGGCTATCTTTGGTTTATCCTCAGCACCCTGAGCCTCTTTTTCAATAATAGATGCCAGGATAATAATCTGCTGAAAATTTAAATCCCCCGGGAATTTTTGTTCAGGATTTACCTCTCTGTATACCACCTCTTCAAAGTTTCTCAACATAGCTTTGAGAACTTTTTCGGCTCCATAGTTTTTTGGGAATTCATAGGTATCCGGGAAGAGGTATCCTTCATGGTATTTCCGGTCTTCATTTATTAAATTTAAAAAAGAATCCTGTTCGGCGATTTCCCGTTCTGACAATAAGCGGGCAATCTGTCTGCTCTGCAATCCTTCAGGAATGGTTATCCGGTGTAACAACACTCTTCCTTTTACCATCTGGTCTATTATCTGGATAAGATCCTGAGAAGTACTGAATTGGTATTCACCAGATTGTAATCTGCCATCAATCTTTAATAATTTTGTCATGAGCGGGAAGAGGAAGTTATATGGTCTTATGAATCCTTCTTTTTCTAATAATTGCTTTATTTCAGTGGTGCTATAACCATAGGGAATTTCTATTATTCTCTTTATCTCTTCATCTCTCTCTGGCGGGATAAAAATCCAGGTAGAGAATAGCATAGTAATCAAAAATATGATTGAAAATAAGAAAATTAAGAAATTGAAAAACCTGTTAATTGCACTTCTCATTCTTTTCATAACCTTTTCGATCGAGATATGATTGTAAAAAAATTACTGCTGCAAGGCGGTCAATCGATTTCTTCCTCTTGGCTCTGCTGGTATCTGCCTCCAGCAATATCTGTTCTGCCCTTACAGTGCTCAATCTCTCATCTTCAAAGTCTATCTGTATACTGCTAAGTTCTTCCATTTTTTTAGCAATTTCTTGAACTTTTGCGGCTTGAGGACCCAATGTTCCATTCATGTTTTTGGGTAATCCGAAGACTATCAGGTCTACATTCTTCTCTTTGACAACTTCTAAAATTTTGGGATAGATTTCCTGCTCATTTTTCACCTGTATAGTCGGCAAACCTTGAGCTGTCAATCCGAGCGGGTCACTTAAGGCGAGTCCTATTCTTTTTTCCCCTAAATCTATGGCAAGAATTCTCAAATTAATATTCTCCTTATTACAATTTTTATTATAATTTTATAGTATTTAATCAGTATACCAGTAATCTCTATAATCGTATAGCTATAAAGATATAA
>CAZLMD010000045.1:7174-9141 GCA_964560535.1 uncultured Atribacterota bacterium | reverse complement strand
CAGTTTGATTATAAACCAAACCAATTGGATGCTTATTATATTAAAATTCCAGATAACGAACTTAGCCATATAGAAGTAACTAAAGATGAGATATTCCGTGAGGTTGTCTGCCTTGAAGGAAAGGTAAGAAACTCTCTTTATCAGGCAATGATGGATCATTGCAATTCAGGGCAGCTGGCTGTTCAACTTGCAGAAATTTTTGCCTGGGATATTGACTTTTTAACAGAATGTCAACCGGGAGATACCTTTAAACTTCTGGTAGAGAGACAATATCGTGGTGATTTTTATAGATGGGGAGATGTACTGGCAGCGGTTTATGAAGGGGAAATGCTCAGTACACATACAGCAGTCCTTTTCCAGGACCATAATGGGTATAATGATTATTATGATAAAGACGGTCGTGCTCTTAGAAAAGCATTTTTGAAGGCACCGCTTAACTATAAATATATTAGTTCATACTATACTGAAAACAGATATCATCCTATCTTGAGAATAAATAGACCACACCTGGCTATAGACTATGCAGCCCCTACCGGCACACCGGTTGTGGCTATAGGAGCGGGTAGTGTAATTAGCAGATATTATGATGGAGGTGGTTATGGAAACTATGTTGAAATAAAACACCCCAATGGTTATGTTACAGGGTATGGCCATCTTTCAAAATTTGCTGATGGGCTAAAGGTTGGGAAAAGGGTCGAACAGGGAGAGATTATTGGGTATGTAGGGGCAACAGGACTGGCAACTGGTCCCCATTTAGATTTTTCCATTAGCATAAATGGGAAAAAAGTTAATTTTCTGGAGATAGACTTGCCTTCAGCAGGTTCAGTAGGCAAAGAACAATGGGAAGATTTTGAACTGGTAAAGAAAAACTACTTTTCACTTTTAAAAGAAGAACTATAAATTTGTAATTTGTAAGATTTGTAAGATGTAAGATAGGTATTGTACAATTATTAATTATTGAAAGAATTAAGTGCCATTATTAAAACCTAATAAAATATAGATTAGAAAGGAGAATTAAAAATGATGAAATTGAATGCAATAAAGTTTAACCAAACGGTTTTAGTGTTGATATTCTTGCTATTAATAGCTATAACAAATAACTGTATAGCACAGGAGATTGCCATATATAGCGATACATATCCACTTGCTGAGGAATATTTACAAAGAGCAGTGGAAAAAATGGAAGAAGCGCTGGCAACCTATCAAGGCGCAAATTATCCCGGTCGTAAACTTTGGACAGAGGCAATAGATTTGGCACAACAAGCAATTGATATTGATCCAAATTTTGTTGAGGCACATTACTATCTTGCAATAATGTATCAGTATACCAACTGGTATTTTCGTGAAGCAGAACAATGGGATATATATTTAAGTTTAATCGAGAGAACAGACCTCACCTCACCCCAGGTAAAACAAAACTTGGCACATGCTTACTATCGTCTGGGTTATAATTCTTATCAGAATGGAGAATATGAGCAGAGCCTCATACACTTTCTAAATTCCATTAAAGAGTATCCGGATTCAATCGAGTCTAATTATTGGGCGGCCCGTGTTTTTTATGAGGCTGATGATTTAGAAAATTCTTTATTCTACTGGAGAAGAGTTCTAACACTTGATCCAGATTATCCAAGAGCACAATACTTTTATGATAAAGTTGAGGCATCTTTAAAATATGGTAAAGATGCTTATAACTGGTATGAACAGGGTTTTAATGAATATGAAAAGAAGAACTATGGTAGAGCAATAGATTCCTATGGTGAAGCAATAAGGCTGAATCCCAAATTTGTTGATGCATACTACTGGCTGGGAAGGGTATATTTTGATACAGGAGATTATCCACAGGCTGTTCGCTATTATCAGCAAGTATTAAATTTAGAGCCGGGTAATGACAGGGCTGACTACTGGTTAAAAGAGGCTCAGCGTAGATCATCAGGTAAAAAATAACAAAATGTAGGAATTAGTTCAAG
>CAZLMD010000045.1:5417-7074 GCA_964560535.1 uncultured Atribacterota bacterium | reverse complement strand
ACATATACATATTTGTATATATATCTTTCTATTGTTATTTGTTGATGAATTAAAAAAATGGTATAATAGCATGGATTAAAATATAATATAAAAATTTTTAAAAAAATTAGAAATTATCTAAAAAATTGTCTAAAATTTGACTAAATAGGGAATATATATAATAGTAATGCAAATGTAATACATATAAAAAAATAATTTTATATTCATCGTTGTTTGCTTAATTTATAGTATAGATAGTATAAAATTAAAATAATTATTTATTGATAATAACTATAAAGTCCTTAAAAAGAGGTGATGTTTATTGAAACAGAAATAAAAAGTTGAAAAAGGTAAACTACCCGAAAGGGTAGGACGCAAAGTTTTGGGTCTAAGGTCTGTTTAATCAACATATACATTTATTTTTTATTTTTCTCAAATAAATCTAATATTCTTCAGTTACAGACTATGACCGCCAGACTACCGACTTTTTGTTATTTATATTTACCCCACAGGTGTACCTCTGGGGTTTTTACTTTCTCAACATTACTTATCTAAAAGATAGGAAATAAATATAAATAATAAAAAGGAGATTACCGATGAAAAAATCACGCATATTTTTAGCCATAATATCTTTAACCCTGCTCGTTCTTTTATTCGCCGGTTGTAAAGGAGTTGTACCTCCTTCACCTGGTGCCACAGAAGATACCGCAATCATAATTGGTAGAATTAAAATGCCTCTCAATTGCTGTGCTGTAGTAGAGGGTACTTATGAAGACGATGATAACAACATTGGATGTAATGAAGTTGAGTTTTGGCCATTTGTACCTAATGCAATAGTGGAGTTAAAATCTGCTGAGAAAGGCCAGTGTAATAATGAACAGATACTGGATAGTACATTTACCGACGAAAATGGAGCATATATATTTAAAGATGTTGAACCAGGACTCTATATAATTACTGCTTATTGTCCTGTTACCGGTAAAGTTAGGGATTTTCAGGTAAAAGATGTTGCCCAGAAAGTAGAAGGACAAGTCCTGGATGCTGGAATTCCTGATTGTACTTCTACTGCACTTGCATTGGTCATAGAAAAGATAAATGATTGTTATGAAGAATGTTTTTCATGTTTTAATAAATGTACACCACTCTATAAATTGGTAGAAACAATTGCCAAAGATGTAGGTAAGGTAGATATCAAGGCAATAATGGCTCATAAAAAGTTTGGTGAATATTGTGACGATAAAAAAGATGACCTGGTCGATTTAGTCTGTGCCTTCAGATGTTGTGTAACCCCGGGAGCAACCCCTGGCCCAACCCCAGGACCTGATCCAACTCCTAATTGTTATGGCAATGAACCTCCAGTATTAACTATGCCTGATAATGCAGAGATAGATCCAAATGATTCTTATGAATGGACTGTGACAGCTACTGATGACGGCAAGATTCAGCCATTGGTCTTCAGCTTGATCAGTGTAACACCTGCTCCAAATGCTGAATTCAACCTTGATGCTGTAAGCGGAAAAATTAGCTGGAACCCAACCTGTGACGACCTCATCAATGGAGAGGATACCATCTTCACTATCACAGTAGAAGTATTTGACGGGTGTGTACCAGTTCAGGGCAGTTTCCAGGTAACATTGCTTGCTGAGAAATGTGCTCCCTGTTATGATAATGAACCTCC
>CAZLMD010000045.1:3582-5317 GCA_964560535.1 uncultured Atribacterota bacterium | reverse complement strand
TCCAGGTAACATTGCTTGCTGAGAAATGTGCTCCCTGTTATGATAATGAACCTCCGGTATTAACCATGCCTGACAATGCAGCGATAGATCCAAACGGCTCTTATGAATGGACTGTGACAGCTACTGATGACGGCAAGATTCAGCCATTGGTCTTCAGCTTGATCAGTGTAACACCTGCTCCAAATGCTGAATTCAACCTTGATGCTGTAAGCGGAAAAATTAGCTGGAACCCAACCTGTGACGACCTCATCAATGGAGAGGATACCATCTTCACTATCACAGTAGAAGTATTTGACGGGTGTGTACCAGTTCAGGGCAGTTTCCAGGTAACATTGCTTGCTGAGAAATGTGCTCCCTGTTATGATAATGAACCTCCAACAATTTCTATTAACAACAAAACTATTAATGCTGGAGACAGTTTAAGTTATGCCCCTGGAGATACAGGATATACTGCAGGTGATGATGGCACAAACGGTGATCCTGTCTTTAGTCTGAGTGGCGGACCTGATGGTATGGAAATTGATGAAAACACTGGTGAGATTAACTGGGATACAGTCTGCGGTGATGGTGGAATCTACAACATTACTGTCACTATCACAGATGCCTGTGGAGAAACTGATTCAGATACTTTCACTCTTACTGTTATTGAATGTCCACCTGCTCCGTGTTCTATAAAGGTTGTAAAAGAACGCAATGATAACACTGATGGTAAATACAGCACACCATATCCTGGTTTACCATGGAGCTTCAGTTTTACAGGTAAGCAAAACTTTAATTTACCGAATAATAATATCTGGGAAAAATCCTTTGAAAATCTAACTCCAGGAGTCTATACAATAAAAGAGATACAGAAATGGGGATATGTATGTACTATCGAGGTAGATGATAGTTCAGATAATACTATTAACTCATCAGATGCCTCGGTCAAAATCAACTTGAAAGCCGGGGAAGATGTTACCGTAACCTTCACTAACTCTAAATGCTATAACGAAAGCGGTAACCAGCATATCCTGATCACAGATCCTTCTGCTGGTCTTCAGAGCATGGTAGACGAACACCCCTATGGAGTTCTTGCTACTATAAGATTAACATCGGGAAAAGGTACTAACAACTTCCCTGAACCATATTTCTATACCATGGTAAAAACACACTCTGGCTCATATAATGAGTTAAGCAAACATGGCTGGTGTATTACCAAGAACAAAAATATAAATACCGGCAGAGATTACGATGTTATTCTTTTCCCTGCTGACAGTTTTAATCCGTCAATTGGAAGCAAAGTTGAGAAAGTATGGGGAATCCTGGATAAAGCCAAAGACGGTTATTATAGCGGTATTATGAAACATTATAATTACACAATGGGTGAAGTTCAAGATGCTATATGGAAGGCAACTGATAATACCTCTATATCTGGAAATGCTTCTAACCTGCATAAAGGTGCATCCAGTATTTCCGGTAGTGGAGTCATTGCAATTCCTGTCAACATTTGCGGTACCAGAGCAGGAAGTATGAATATCCTATCAGTGGAAGAGGGTACACCGGTAGACAAGAATAAATAAGAGTGTCATAGGATCCGTTCTCGTGACACAATTTATCATATTAAATATTGCATAATCTAACTTAACAGCCCCACCGACATCTTTGCCGGTGGGGTTTGTCTTTATAATAATAAACTATAATAAATGACAATCTTTCAACATTATTTGTTTTTATCATTCTAAAGTGAAATCGATAT
>CAZLMD010000045.1:0-3482 GCA_964560535.1 uncultured Atribacterota bacterium | reverse complement strand
AGATTTGAAATTACCAGAGAAGGTCCTACAACTGCAGTTGTAGATGGCCATAATGGAATGGGACAGGTTATTGCAAAAAAAGCAATGGGGATTGCTATTAAAAAAGCACAGAAATATGGTATGGGTATGGTGGCGGTAAAAAATTCAACTCATTATGGAATTGCCGGGTACTATGTTTTAATGGCAGCAGAGGCCGGTATGATTGGTATAACCGGTACAAATGCCAGACCTTCTGTTGCTCCAACTTTTGGTGTTGAAAATATGCTGGGGACAAATCCGCTTACTTTTGCACTCCCTACTGATGAAGGATTTCCTTTTTGTCTTGATTGTGCCACTTCTATGGTGCAGAGAGGTCAGATTGAGGTATATGAAAGGGCAGAAAAGAAAATCCCAGCAGGCTGGGTAATTGGGATAGATGGAAAAACAAAAACTGACCCGGCTGAGATATTAAAAGATTTTCAAAAGGGGAGAGCAGCATTGCTTCCTTTGGGTGGAATGGGTGAAGCAAATGCAGGTTATAAGGGGTATGGGTATGCTACGCTTGTTGAAATACTATCAGCTGCTTTAGCAGGGGGTAAATTTCTAAAGATGCTTTCAGGGTTGGAAGGGGAGAAGGAAGTTCCTATTAACCTGGGACACTTTTTTATTGCTATTAACATCTCTTCTTTTATTGACCTAGAATCATTTAGAAAAACTTCTGGTGATATTTTAAGAACTTTACGTGCTTCTAAGAAAACACCTGATGCTAATAGAATATATACAGCAGGGGAAAAAGAGTATTTATCCTGGCAGGATAGAAAGGTCAGGGGGATACCAATCAATAAAAAATTACAGAGTGAGTTGTTAACAATTCAGAAGGAACTCAATCTCACAAAATACATATTTCCTTTTTTCTAATTTTAACAACCTCTTCTAGTTGACAGTTTTTTGTTTAATTATTATTATGGATATTGTTTTGACAAAAACATTGATTAGATATTAGAATCAAAACAAATACATTAAAAAAAGTAAAAAAGAGGAAGGTGTGAAGGATTGTTTTTCCTACTATTTCTTTATCTATTTTTGATGCCCGTATTCTTCTTTTTGATTGTTGCATTAATCTTTTTACCGTATGGTTTTACTTTTTATTCTCTGATAACATTATTCTCAGTTCCCAAACAAATATGGAAAATAGCTAGAAGTAAGAATATTAGAAGGAACCATGCCATTGAGCATGCTACCATAAATATATTGGAACAATCTGCCGGGTATCAGTTGAGAGTCTCTGGTCTATCTAAAGAAGATGGGTTTTATATCGCAGGAATAGAAAATTCAGAGATAGTAGAGGAGGCTGCTGTCCGTGGATTAAGTTTGTTGAAACAGGGTTATTGTCATTTAGCAATTCATCGTCGCTGTGGAACAGATATCGCCATTGCTAATTTTTTAGCTGCTTTGATATTCCTGAGTCTACTTTTAACAACCAGAATAATCAGTGTTTTTAATATTATTATAGCATTGCTACTTTCCAATCTGATCAGTCCCTATTTGGGAGAATATGTGCAAAAATATTTTACTACATCCTGTGAGGTAGAAAATACCGAAATTGTGGGATTACAGTATGAAATAGGAAGACAGGAAGAAGAGATGTTGTTAAGGCATTTTCCAAGAGGATATTTTATTAAAACAAAAACTTATTCTTGAACATATTAATAGCTATGCACAGTTTTACTAAATAAAATGGTATTTACAATTGAAGTATGATAGCAAGATTTTAAAAAGCAAAGCATAATTATAACTATTATAAAAAATTTCTAATAATAAAAGAAAGGAGATTTGTTTATGCCTGATAAAGAGGTTCCTATTAAAAATATCCTTATTTCCAATATGAACAAAATAGGGATTGTCCACTTACACGGAATAGAAAGATATCTAAAAAGAGCTGATATCCAAAAAACTTTTCTTGTTACTCCCAATACTCCCCATGAAAATGTTTTTAATCATGCTAAGCATATTCCTTCTTTAGAAATTGTTGTTTCTTCTAATTTCTCAGAAGAGAGGAAAAAAATTGCTGAGAAGTACTCAGAAGCAAAAATTGTAATAGTAGACCCATACCATCTTGCCGGTCGAGACGGCATGTTAGATGCCTGAAAAGAGTAAATAATTCAAAAAGACAAAAAGAAAGGAAGAATATATGAAGCAAATAGGCAAATTGGATATTACGGATAGTACAAAATTGGTTTTATCTGTTGGAGAATTCAGGGGTGCGCAACGAGTTGACTTGAGAACATATGTTAAACTTAAAGATAAAGATGAATATATACATACTAAAAAGGGTATCAACTTTAATGCTGAGTGGATAGATGATTTCATCAAAATGGTAGAAAAATTAAAAGACGTCAAATTTGATTAATACAAGGTATGCTGGCTTTTTCTAACTCAATGTATGTTTTTAACAACATATTAATCCTATCTTACCGTAAAAAGCCATGATACTTTTCGTTGCTGCCCGGTTTCTGTATCCCGGGCAGTAATCAGGGCCATCCATGTACGTTTTTGTAATAGTTTGGGAGCAGTAGGGGTAAAAAAGATTTTTTGTTGTTCAGGGCAATATGTATGCTTAATAGACTCAGAACCGCTTAACCTGAAGTATAGAGTAGTTGGTTCAATTTTCAAGTTATCCAATATCGCCCCAATGGTAATTTCTTGATCACTGGTGATAGTACCATCTGGAGGAAAAATATCACTAACCTGCAAAATTTTTTCCTGCACAATAGCTTGAAATTGTCTGACAGAACCATTGCTTGGTATGATTTGACGATTGAGAGAGTATGGATCAATAGGAATAGAGTTATTCATATTATTTACATTCAATAAGGCTTTATATCCCGCCTGCTTTGCCATCATTCTTATTTCCTGGCTATACACTCCATAGGGATAGGCAAAAGAAAGAACAGGCTCACCAGTATTTTTTTCCAGTATAGTCTTAGAAAGAAAAATCTCCTTCTTAATTCTACTTAAGTAATCGATATAAGATTCATTAGGTTTTTGGGTGAGTAAATTAGCATGGCTAAGTGTATGAGAACCAATTTCTACACCCCCATCAGACATTTCTTTTACCTCAGACCAGGACAGCTGATTAGAGCCATTACCAACAAAATCAGTATATAAAAAGAGTGTAGCGGGGAAGTTGTATTCTTTTAAAACAGGGAAAGCAAGAGTGTATACAGACCTGAATCCATCATCAATTGTAATTACTACCGGCTTTTCTGGAAAAAAATTATTTTCTATACATTCCAAAAGTTGGGAAACAGATATAACCCGATAATCATTTTCTTTAAGGAACTCCATTTGCAGCTTAAAATGGTCTATATTTATGGTGTAGTCATCTGTACTTTCTCCCAGGCAAAATTTATGATAGGTAATAATGGGGATAGAGAGCTCATCATGAGTAAACTGAAACGAAGCGGATTTGAAACTATTTATAAAAAAAGTAAATAAAACCA
>CAZLMD010000044.1:516-9817 GCA_964560535.1 uncultured Atribacterota bacterium | reverse complement strand
TAGTATCTTTAGAGAAGGGTGAAACAGATTTTACTATCATAGTGCCTGTAGAAGACCGTGCACATATTGATAAAAATCCCAATCTTATCCTTTACCCATATGAAGGCACTGCAGTTACCTGTATCAGATTCAATAACAAGGATGAAATATTTTCAGATAAGAGAGTAAGACAGGCAATAGCACACTGTATAGATAAAGAAGCCTTGATTCTGGGTGCGGAAGACGGCTACGCAGTTCCACTGGAAACTCCTATGACAAAAGCGGCTTTTGGATGGCCAGCTGATTTTAAAAACAGAGAATATGATCTCGATAAAGCAAAGGCATTATTAGCTGAAGCCGGTTATCCCAATGGCCTTAAGGCAACTATAACTACCAGTGAGCTTGAGGATTATAGAAAGCGTGCGGAAATACTTCAAGACCAGTTTAAGGCAATCGGCGTAGATGCAGAGATTGATAGTTTGGAATGGGGAGCATATATAGACAGAACTTTGACACAAAGAGACTATCAGATAACCTCTTTAAATATGACGGTACCCTATCTCGATGCAGACCACATTTATGAGTTGTTCCACAGTGAAATGATTACAAAGGGAAGAAACTTTGTACTGGTCGAAAACGAAGAACTGGATGATTTGCTGGATAGAGCCAGGGCATCGATAGACCAGGAAGAACGGAAGGAATTGTATGCCCAGATTGCTGAACTGTGGAAAGAAGAAGTTATAACAATACCTCTATATGTATCTGCAATGGCTGAAGCAGCACACAAAGACTTAAAAGGTATAGTACCGGATAGAATAATAACTGAATACAACTTATCCTATTTCTATTGGGATAACTAATCAAGATTGGTGATCAGTTCAAGCTTGATTAAATACAATAAATATTGCTAGAAAAGTTGTATTAGTACATTCATATCGGTATTTTTACAATATAGATTGTTGCTAACAAGATAAGAGGTGTTTAACACTTTATCGTTTATGGATTTTAGTGATAAACACCTCTTAATATAATTGATAAAGGGGATAGACTTTATATGCTTAGATATATTTGCAAGAGATTGCTTATAATGCTGCCGATTATACTCGGGATTTCCTTTATTGTTTTTATGATACTGGATTTAACGCCAGGAGACCCGGCAAGGATAATTTTAGGTGATAGTGCCACAGATGAATCTGTAAAAATCTTAAGAGAAGAGATGGGGCTGAATGACCATGCAATTATCAGATATTTTCGCTATGTAAAAAATGCTGTTTTTGGTGATTTTGGTAAATCTTATAGAAGTGGATTGCCTGTATTGTCAGAACTAAAAGCAAGAATGCCTACTTCCTTTAAACTGGCAACAGGAAGTATGATAATGATTATTATAATAGGAATACCTGTTGGTATAATCTCTGCAGCAAAACAGTATTCTATAATAGATACATTCAGTCTTACCAGTGCATTGTTGCTTACATCTATGCCAAATTTTTGGCTTGGATTAATGTTAATGCTATTGTTTTCATTAAAATTAAATTTATTACCCGCAACAGGTGCCTATACCTGGCAACATTTCATATTACCATCTATCACCCTGGGAGCATTTGGATTAGCAACCATGATAAGAATGACCCGCTCCAGCATGCTTGAAGTTATAAGACAGGATTATATCAGAACTGCCAGGTCCAAGGGAGTGGGAGAATTTAAAGTTATAACGAGACATGCTTTAAAAAATGCTCTTCTGCCTATTATCACAATTATTGGGATGAATTTTGCCCTCATGTTAGGCGGAGGAATGATTATTGAAAGTACCTTTGCACTTCCCGGGATAGGTTCATTAACCGTTCAGGCTATCAGGACAAAAGATACCCCCATAGTAATCGGCGCAATTATTTTTATTGCAATTGCCATAAGTGTAATGAATTTAATAGTAGATATCATATATACTTTTGTTGATCCCAGGTTAAAGACTACAATTACAACAGAAAATATTGTTAAGTAGGTGGCGATGATGACAGAGAACTCAACAAATATTAACAGAGTAAAGGGAAAGAAGAGAAGTCAGTTTAAGTCTATCTGGTTTAGATTCAAAAAGAATAAGCTTGCCATGATAGGTTTAATAATATTATTTTTCTTAATATTAGTTGCTGCTGCTGCTCCCATAATATCTGATTATGATGATGCAATAAAACAGAATATACGAAATCGGCTACAACCACCGAATAAGGAGAATATCTTTGGTACAGATCAATATGGAAGAGATATATTTGCCAGAATTGTCTTCGGTGCACGGGTATCTCTCTTTGCAGGAATTGTCGGAATATCAACATCTTCCATAATAGGTGCCATAATCGGTTCTGTAGCTGGTTATTATGGCGGCAGAGTAGACAATATACTTATGAGACTTATGGATATACTCATGGCTCTCCCATCTATGCTTTTAGCAATTTCAATTGTAGCAGCACTTGGTGCCGGGTTAACCAACCTGATTATTGCCTTGAGCATATCATATATTGCACAATTTTCTAGAATTATCAGATCATCTGTATTATCGATAAAGAATCAAGAATTTGTGGAAGCTGCCGTAGCATGTGGAACAAGAGATGGAAGAATAATTTTTAAGCATATTATACCTAATGCAATTGGACCTCTTTTGGTGCAATCTACATTAAGTATAGCCAGTGCCATAATATTAATTTCCAGCTTGAGCTTTCTGGGTTTAGGGATAAAGCCTCCCATGCCGGAATGGGGGTCTATGCTGGCAGATGCAAGATCGCAAATGAGGAGCTACCCTTATTTAGTTATAATACCCGGGCTGGCGATAATTCTTTCTGTAATGGGATTGAACTTAATTGGTGATGGATTGAGAGATGCGCTTGATCCTCGTTTAAAGGATTAAAAGCCCAATATATCTATATCGTATTTGGAGTGAATATATGGATGAAAGACTGCTTGAAATTAAAAACTTAAATGTTGTTTATGAAACAGATGAAGCTGTTGTTCATGCTATTAACAATTTAAACCTTGTGATAAATAAGGGTGAAACCCTGGGTTTAGTTGGTGAAACTGGTGCGGGCAAGACCACTACTGCACTCAGTATAATGAAATTGCTGCCAGATAAAACAGGAATAATTAAGGGTGGCGAAATAGGATTAGAGAATATAAATATAATTAAAGCCACAAAACAAGATATGAGACTCCTGAGGGGTAACGTAATTTCTATGATATTCCAGGACCCCATGACCAGTTTGAATCCCACTTTGACTGTTGATTATCAGATTGCTGAAGTGCTGGCATTGCATAAAAAAGATATGAAGAAGGCGGAGTTGTCAAAGAGAGTCGATGAAATACTGGAGATGGTTGGCCTTCCTCCTTCTAGAAAACATGAATACCCACATCAATTTTCCGGAGGAATGAAGCAAAGAGTGGTTATAGCAATTGCTCTGGCATGTGAGCCTAAGTTGCTTCTGGCAGATGAACCAACAACGGCTCTGGATGTCACAATACAGGCTCAAATTCTAAAATTGATGAAAGAATTAAAAGAAAAGCTGGGAACTGCCATGCTTTTAATAACACATGATTTAGGGGTTGTGGCTGAGATATGTGATAAGGTGGCAATAATGTATGCCGGACAGGTTATCGAACAGGGTATGATTGAGGATATATTTGAATCTGAACACCACCACCCATACACTGAAGGGCTATTTGGCGCAATTCCAAATTTGTCAGAAAAAATAAGAAGGCTGAGCCCTGTTGAAGGATTAATGCCTGATCCTACCGATTTGCCGACAGGATGTTTCTTCCATGTCCGTTGCAGGAAGTGTATGGATATATGTAAGACAATAGAGCCAGAAGTAAAGTGGGTAAATGGGGATAAAACACATTCAATAAAGTGTCATTTATTTAATGATTATAAATAATAAAAGAGAAGATATAAAATATGGAAAATCCTTTAATTGAAACTAAAGATCTAAAGAAGTATTTTCGAACTGCTGAGGGTAATCTTCACGCAGTTGATGGTATAAATTTAAAAATATTTAAAGGAAAAACTTTGGGTGTTGTGGGGGAATCTGGCTGTGGTAAATCCACATTAGGCAGGACCATTATAAGGCTTTTAGATGCTACTGCGGGTGAGGTGTTGTTTAAAGGTGACAATATATTGAATTATGGTTTTGGAGATATGTTAAATATACGTAAAAATATGCAAATAATATTCCAAGATCCATATGCTTCTTTGAATCCTAGAATGACTGTAAGTGACATCATAGCTGAGCCGATAAGAGTCAGCAGGAGCATAACTGATAAGAATAGGATAAATAATAGAGTATCTGAGCTGATGGATACAGTTGGTCTGGCTAAAAGGTTAGTTAATTCTTATCCACATGAATTAGATGGAGGAAGAAGGCAAAGAATAGGGATAGCCAGGGCATTGGCTTTAAATCCTGAATTTATAATATGTGATGAACCGGTATCGGCTTTAGATGTTTCAATACAGGCTCAGATTTTAAACTTGATGATGGATTTGCAGGATGAGGAAGGGTTTACTTATATGTTTATAACACATGATCTCAGTGTGGTTAAGCATATAAGTGATGAAATAATGGTTATGTATCTAGGCCAGTCTATTGAGAAAGCTAGTTCTGATGAATTATTTAAAAACCCATTACACCCGTATACACAAGCCCTCTTAAGTGCCATACTGGTTCCAAATTTAAGTAGAAGAAATGAAAAGAAAGAGATAGTAAAAGGTGAGGTGACAAATCCGATAAATCCTAAACCAGGATGCAGGTTTGCACCCAGATGTCCTTATTTTAAAGAGGAATGTTCAGGACAGGAAATTGAATACAAAGAAGTTGGAGAAGGTCATTTTGTCTCCTGTGTTCTTTATAATTAAACTAGAAGATAACTCCTCTTGTCGACCAGATGATAATGACATAAGAATTATAAAATTTATTTTTTAAAGAGGTAATAACATGAAAATAGTATCAACTTTTTCTATTATTGCTAGAGATCCTGTTACAGAAGAGATTGGAATAGCAGTACAATCAAAATTTTTAGCTGTAGGCTCAAATGTTATGTGGGCGAAAGCAAATGTCGGAGGAATAGCTACTCAGGCATATGCCAATTTCGATATAGGAGAATTGGGTATAAAAATCCTGGAAAAGGGGTATTCGGCGGAGAAAACGAGAGATGCCATGATCGCATTAGATGATGGTATTGAAGATAGGCAATTCGGTATTGTAGATGCGCAGGGAGGTTCAATCAGTTTTACCGGGAAAAGATGTTATGATTATGCAGGTGGAATTGCAGAAGAAAATTTAGCCTGCCAGGGGAATATTTTAGTAAGCAAAAAAACCATCGAAGAGCTATGTAGCACATTTAAAAAAACAAAGGGAACTTTAGCCGAAAGATTGGTTAAGGCTTTAGATGCCGGCCAAAATGCTGGAGGAGATAAAAGGGGAAAGCAGTCTGCCGCATTATTAGTTGTAAAGGAAAAAGGCAGTTACGGTGGATATAACGATAAATATATCGACTTAAGAGTAGATGACGATGATGAACCGATTAAAAAATTGAGCCATCTCTTAAAATTACATGAAATGCATTTTGAAAAAACTAAAGAAGAAGATAAATTGATTGTTGACGAGAAATTAGCAAAGGAAATTCAACAAGCCTTAAAGTTCTTGGGTTATTATGAGTTTGAAATAAATGGAAAATACGACGAGAGGACCAAAGCTGCATTTAACTATTTTTGTGGCTGGGAAAATTTTGAAGAGAGAACACATGAAGGAGATATAGTAGACAAAAATGTAATAGAATATTTGCTAAATAAGAAGAAAGAGTAGATTGATAAAATAATTTGTAGTATTTTCCGTATGATGTAACGAACGATGTGATTGCAATATATATTGATTATTGATGAATTATTTAGATAATACCAAATATATAAATACTTTAATTTGATTTTCAAATAGACTATAATATTAAAAAGTGTTAATACTTTAATTAATGATAACGAATGGAGGTATAAACCTATGATTATTAAAAAATTATCAGATATGCCTATTATGAAGACTGCACATAATGTCGATGCCAGAAATCTTTATGATACAGAAAATGCGGTTATATCAGTAATTACTTTAAATCCGGGACAATCTTTGAAAAAACATATTACACCGGTTGATGTTGCTTTTTACGTTTTAAAAGGCAAAGGAATTGTGGAAATAGGAACGGAAAAGCAAGAAGTAGGTGCAAATACTTTAATTGAGAGTCCAAAGGATATTGTACATTGCTGGTACAATGAAAGTGATGAAGAACTCTCCTTTATGGTAATAAAAGTACCTAAACCTGCCAGAGAAACAAAATTTGTTTCCTAAAAAGTACAGACAGGTCAGAAGTGTGTGTTAGTTGTATTTTCAGCACCCCTATTTTACGAAAGATTGAAGAATATGGGTGCTGATTATTAATTGTCTGAAACTTAGTTGACTGAAATATATATCAAAAAGAACAATTCATTTGAAAATCGAACAGGCTTTATGACCGTATATGCTTACAATACAAAACCGGACAATTAAAAATAATACCTTACATGTACTGTTACTGCCGCTTTAAAACATTTACGGAGCTAAAATACATGATACTACCCTATGCCAGGGAAATAGACTACGATAAATTGATGGAAAGATTGAAACTAGAAATATTAGACTTTGAGCCATTACCTTTGATCAATCAAATTAAAGATGATTCGGAAAATGAATACCCGTTTAGGGTTTTAATCGGCACAATGCTATCATCCCGAACAAAGGATGAGGTAACAGCACAGGCAATTGAAAAGTTATTTAAAAGAGCAGCTGATCCATATACCTTATCTCAAATAAGTGAAAAAGAGATTGAAAAATTAATTTATCCGGTTGGTTTTTATCGAGTAAAGGCAAAAAATATAAAAAATATTGCCCGTATGCTTATTGAGGAATATCAGGGGAAAGTTCCTGACAATATAGATGATTTAATGAAATTCCCCGGGGTAGGAAGGAAAACAGCAAATTTAGTACTGGGATTAGCTTTCAATATAGATGCCATTACTGTAGATACACATGTTCACAGAATATCAAACAGAATTGGTATTGTTAGAACCATCGCCCCTGAGGATACAGAACAGGATTTAATGAGAGTGTTGCCACAAAAATACTGGATCTCCTATAATACCTTTCTGGTATTACATGGGCAGAACATATGTAAACCAATATCACCATGGTGTTCTAAATGTAAAATATTTTCTTTATGCCAGCGTATAGGTGTTGACAGGTACAGGTAGCAAGACAGTCTTGAATTTTTACATTCTACTATATAATATTTTTTAATATAATAGAGTTATTAATAAACTCGGGTAAAGCACATTAAATTTAATTACTGAAAGATTGATTTATCACAGAAATGTTTTTAATAGAATGCAAATTAATAGAAATATTTCAGGAAAAATAAAAGAAAAAGTGGATTTTTTCTACGAAATGTATTAAAATAAACAACTGTCTTACATATATTAATTCAAGCCAATAATCAACAAAGAAATATTGTTTTTTGGAGAGGTACCGAAGTGGTCATAACGGGATCGCCTGGAGAGCGATTGGACGGCGGAAGCTGTCTCGCGGGTTCGAATCCCGCCCTCTCCGCCATATTTTATCGATGGCCGTGCTAGGTGGGGAGTTAGCGGTGCCCTGAACCTGCAATCCGCTACAGCAGGATCGAATACCTATTTTAGGGCTCATCTTTTCAAGGTCTGAGTGGAAAAAGTGATGTTGAAGATTGGGTCCTGTGCAGCAAAGAATTACAAACCCCGTCAGGTCTGGAAGGAAGCAGCGGTAAGTAAAACCCTTTGGGTGCCGCAGGGAAACCTGATTGGAGTTAACTGTCCCATTTCCGCTTGGGAAGATAGTTCGAGGATAGGGCACGGTCATTTTTTATAAATTTTTACAGAATTGTGACGGATGCTACAGAAATGACTCAATACCAGTCTATCTATAGAAAATGGAGGCCTCAATCTTTTGATGATATCGTGGGGCAGAATCATATAACTCAAACCTTAAAAAATGCTATCAAAATGAAACGTATTGGGCATGCCTATCTCTTTTCAGGGCCGCGTGGAGTGGGAAAAACAACCACTGCTCGGATTTTTGCTAAAGCGCTTAATTGCGAGAACGGTCCTACAGAAACACCTTGTGGACAATGTTCACGCTGTATGCGTATTAGCCAGGGACAATCCATGGATGTATTGGAAATAGATGGTGCCTCAAACCGTGGAATTGAAGAGATTAGAGAGTTGAGAAGCAAAATAGGGTTTGCACCAGCTGAAGGTAAATACAAGATATATATAATTGATGAAGTTCATATGCTGACCGATCCAGCTTTCAATGCCCTATTAAAAACCTTAGAAGAGCCTCCAAATCAAGTTCTTTTTATCTTTGCCACTACGGCCCCCTATAAAGTTCCCAATACTATCCTTTCACGCTGTCAGTCTTTTTATTTTCGTAGGATTTCCATCGAAGAGATTGTAGAAAAACTGAGAAAGATTACAGAAGAAGAGAAAATAAGTATTGATCCTTACTCTCTTCGCTTGATTGCAGAAGGTGCTACCGGTTCTATGAGGGATGCGGAAAGCATACTGGATCAGGTTATTGCTTATAGTGAAAATAATGTAACACCTGATGAGGTTAAAGATATCCTTGGACTCATCTCACGTGAAACATTGTTTCAGATGATAGATACTATTGTTAATTATGATACTGAAAAAGGCCTTAAGCTTATTAATGAGTTGGTTAAAGAAGGGATAGAGCTAAGTAAATTTGTCCAGGATTTAATTGTCTATACACACAATGTCTCCCTTCTTAAGATATTGGGTAAAGAAAACCAATATTCTTCTACTTATTTTGAGGCTAATGAGTTGGACAGGCTCTGGACCATGATAGAGAAAATAGAAGCTAAAGTTTTGCTTGAAATTCTTGAGGAATTAAAAGTTATTGAAGAAAGAATAAGATTCCACCATTATCCCTGGATTTTATTGGAATTGATGGTAGTTAAGCTGACTTACAGTGAGGGCAAATCTATTCCAAAAAATGTTGCCGAAAAGCCAATTGTTAGAAAAAAAGAGACTTTAAGTAAAAAGGAAGAAAAAGAAGCAACATTAATTGAAAAAGAAATAAAAAAACAACCTGCCAGGGATAGTAAGTTAACTGGTACAGATAAGGGTATTTTAACAAAACATGAACTTCAGCAGATTTGGCCAAAAGTACTCTCCAGATTAAAAGAAGAGACAATTTCAATATATACTTTT
>CAZLMD010000044.1:0-494 GCA_964560535.1 uncultured Atribacterota bacterium | reverse complement strand
AGTAAGTTTTTCACCAGACCATTGTTTTCCTAAAGAAAATTTAGAAAAAAAAGATTATAAAAAAAAGTTAGAAAAAATTTTAAAAGAAGAAACAAATAATAATATAAGATTGGAATGCGTGATAGAAGATGAGATAGTGCCAAATAATGAAACCCTCGAAATTAAAAAAGATAGTGGTACAATTAAAAGACAACAATCTGTTGTTGAGAGTGTTTCAACGGAGGAGAGCAAAGTAGCACAAAGGGAAGAAAATTTGACTGAGAAAGATATTTTAGAGGGAGCACTCAATTTATTTGGAGGAAACATTAGAGAAGAATAATAGGAGAGGTTATATTAATATGGACATGAAATTTTTAATGAAACAGGCTCAAGGTATGCAGAAGAAGATGGAGGCCATAAAAGAAGAGCTTGCCCAAAAAGAGATTAAAGTAACTTCTGGGGGTGGCATGGTAGAACTTGTAATAACCGGGCAACAGGAGATCAAAGAGATAAGC
>CAZLMD010000043.1:7815-10278 GCA_964560535.1 uncultured Atribacterota bacterium | reverse complement strand
TGAAAACAAAACATGTCCATATTATCACCTCAAAGATAATTTTTACGTTTAATCTTATTTCAATTTTATTTTGTCGGATCTTGTAATTATGAAATAATATTTGTTAAAACATTTTATTGTACAGTTTTTATTATTTCAGTAAGTATTGATTGTTTTAGCATGTTAACAGAGTGAACAAATTTATATGCTTATGTTTGATTAAATAAATTATCAACAACCTGATACAATAAAATGTTTAATGAGATTAGATTTTATATATTGTAATAAATTACGGTAAATTAATGGTATCTAACAATTTTTTACTGATATCTGTTATTATTTTAATTATAATATTTTTTTACTTATTTACAAATAAATTAAATTGTTAGATAATAGTTATGGTTTATGGTATCAAAAACATTATACTATAAATCTGTCTCCAGTGATATTTAGTTAGAGTTTCTTTTTTTAAAGAGCTTTGCCTTACTTTGCCTCTAAAGAAATGTTGCTGAAGAAATATTAGAGAATTTGAAGAAGGAGGTAAAGAGATGGAAGGCAATAAGCTTTATGTGGGAAACTTAAACTATGCTGTCAATGAAGACCAATTGAGAGAACTGTTCGAAAATCACGGAACCGTACAAAATGTCAATATCATTGAAGGCAAAGGTTTTGGTTTTGTCGAAATGTCTACTAACGAAGAAGCAGAAGCAGCAAAGCAAGCATTGAATGATCAAGAATTTCATGGTCGCCCGTTAAAGATTGATGATGCTCGCCCCCGAAAACCCCGAAGAGACTTTGATTCCGGGCCTAGAAGACGCTACTAAGCATTTACAAAACCCTTTGGTTTTTAACCAGAGGGTTTTTTTATTTCTAATCTCTACGATATTCTATTAGCTATTGACAAAAATAATTTATTCGTGTATCATTATTATTAGAAACATATGCTATTAGCATTTTATGTGTATAGCATTATTGTTTAATATTATGAAATAAAGTGGAGGTTTAATATGGATCTTATTAGATGGGAACCAAGAAGAAGTCTAGTTAGAAGCTTATTTGATGATTTCTTTGATGTAATGGAAACACCTGGTAGAGGCAGGAGGAGTTGGTTTGAAGGAGCCATGTGGGCACCGGCAGTTGATTTAATTGATCAGAAAGACAAGATCGTCGCTAAGGTAGAACTGCCTGGTGTTGAGAAAAAAGATGTGAAGATATCTCTTACTGATAACAGTTTAACCATACAAGGGGAGATTAAAAAAGAAGAAGAGACAAAAAAAGAAGATTATTATTATCGGGAGAGAGCTTATGGCAACTATTCTCGTACCATCACCTTGCCTGCTGAAGTAGACAAAGATAAGATTATCGCTAAATTTAATAACGGCATACTTGAGATTACTTTACCAAAAAAACCAGAAGTTCAACCCAAAGAAATCACCATTGAAGGTGATTGATTGACGACAAATAATAAAAAGGGTTCCATTGAAATGGAACCCTTTTTATTATTAATTCCCCTAAGGTATTTTTAATTTTAATTTTTAGAAAATTACAGCCAGATAAACTTAAGCGCAAATAATATTCCAAGAATATAGACTAAACTATGCACTTCTTTACCTTTTCCGCTTAACAGTTTAATTAAAGGATATGTGATAAACCCCAATGCTATGCCATTAGCAATCGAGTATGTCATAGGAATTGCTATAAGGCAGACAAAAGCTGGCAATGCTTCCGAAAAGTCATCCCATTTTATATGTAATATATTGCTAACCATCATAGTGCCTACCACAATTAAAGCTGGTGCAGTGGCTGCACCCGGGACAATTCCAACCAGAGGCCTGAAGAAAAGAGATAAGAAAAACAAAATTGATACCACGATTCCGGTTAACCCGGTCCTGCCTCCTTCAGAAACACCAGATGCTGATTCAACATAAGTGGTTACAGTGCTGGTACCAAATATTGCTCCGCCTGCTGTTCCAATGGCATCAGCTAATAAGGCACCGCTGGCTTTAGGCAGATTACCATCTTTATCAAGATAGCCAGCTTGTGTGCTAACACCTACCAGGGTACCGGCAGTATCGAATATATCTACAAATAAGAATGAAAAGATAACAGCTATTAAAGAAATATCTAATGCTCCTTTAATGTCCATTTTAAACAAAACCTCACTCCAATCACTAAATTGGGGCATGGCAACTAAACCTTGAAAAGGAGGAGTGACATTTAGACCTGGAATATAACCTATGATGGTGGCTCCCAAAATACCCCAAAGAATTGATCCTTTAACCTTCAAGGTATGTAGGACACCCATGATCACCAAACCTGAAATAGCAACTAATCCTGCGCCACTAAATATATTGCCAAGTGTTACCAGTGTTGCTTCATCTCTGATAACCAGACCTGCGTTTTGTAGACCAATAAAAGCAATAAAAAGGCCAATACCTGCACTGATTGATGCTTTTAAGCCCATAGGTATGCAGTTAATAATCA
>CAZLMD010000043.1:5259-7715 GCA_964560535.1 uncultured Atribacterota bacterium | reverse complement strand
CCAATACCTGCACTGATTGATGCTTTTAAGCCCATAGGTATGCAGTTAATAATCATCTCTCTAACCGGTAACAGGCTAAGAATTATAAATATAATACCTTCCACAAAAACTATTCCCAGGGCAATCTGCCAGCTTACCCCCATGCCAATGACAACAGTATAAGCAAAAAAAGCATTTAAGCCCATCCCGGAAGCAAGGGCGAAAGGATAATTAGTAAATAAAGCCATACATGCTGTTCCTAGAATTGCTCCTATTATTGTTGCAATAAAAACACCGTTCCATGGCATCCCTGCATCACTCAAAATAGATGGGTTGACAAAAATTATATAAGCCATAGTCATGAAAGTGGTAAACCCCGCAATAATCTCTGTCTTTACATTAGTACCATTCTTAGAGAGTTGAAATTGTTTCTCCAAAAACTCGTGCATCTTTAACTCCTTTTCTGATATATTTTATGATTTTTTATAATATTATATATAGTATAACTACAACGTTCTTATATTAGTATTTTCATAAAGATTTATCAATACTTTCTTAAAATATTTGATTACATATTACTTATTACCTTTTAAATTTTTTGTTCCACAGAAAATAACTTTTCTTTTATTGTCACCGGGGACTAAGCACTTATACCTCTATTACAGTTCCTACATTACAGAAAAAGAAACGTTCCCTAAATTCTTGATACAAATACATGGAGGTTTCCAACCCGGTACAGTGGGAAGTGCCTATCTTTTCTATATCGAACTTTTTTAAAGCTTCTATGCTTTTTACCCTCGTTTCTTTGCTAGCCGGGCCAAGGTGAGTGCCACCAAATATTGCATAAATATGGCTCTGACCAGTTTTTTCAATAATATAGTTTATAATATTGATAATCCCTGAATGAGAACAGCCCAATACAATGACCAGTCCTTTTTTTGTGTTTATTACTAAAGTCTGATCATCATTAAGGATATCCTGTGTATAACCTTTTTCACTTTTCACTACCAATCCGGTATCGCCTTTTTCAAAAGAGGTCTTTCTGGGTACTTCTCCACTTAACATAATCCCAGGAACAATCTCTTTAAATTCGGTATTGAAGATAAATTCTGCTCCTTTGCTTTCTAGCATTTCTCGCCGATAGGGAATACCTATATAACGTTCTACCCCTTTTCGTACACTATAACTATTCTTAAAAAGTTCAGGGTGTGAGTAGATTCCAGTTTTTCCGCTATAGCCAAGGACCGGCAGAAGCCCTCCAGTATGATCATAATGGTGATGACTCAGTATGATGCCTTTAATTTTAGATAAATCTTTATTAAAACATCGAGCATTATTAATAATAGTCTTTCCACCTCCAGTATCAAATAGAAAGTTCCCCTGTTCTGTTTCTAGATATACCGACCATCCGTGTTCAGCAAGGGTATCTGTACCAAAAAAAACACAATTTTCACAAAGAATTGTTGCTCTTACCTCCATATTGATCCCCTTTTTTATTTCTATTCAAAACACTAACACCATAAGGTATTTATTCTTGTAAATAATGGCAATAATTTGATAATATAAAATAAATTTTCCTGGAAGAAAAGATTATTTGTTTCATTGTTAAAGAAGTTTATGGAAATTTATAAAGGTTCCAGGAATACGATTGGAACCTTAGTGAAAGTATTTGTTTAGATAGATTGGTAATTAAATTTATATGTAAAATATTTTATCATGTCTCACCTACTCACCTATATTATAAATTCTAATATTTAGTTTCTACATATAGATCTATTGATTTTTTATACATTCAACCTATCACTAAATAAGTATTACATATTACAAATTACAATAATTTTGTTAAGTAGTGTGGTTAACAATTCCTAACATATTTCATGCCAACTTATAACTGACTTAACAGCATTTTGCCATTTTCTGTAATTTTTTATTTTAAAGGAATTGTCCTTTTCAGGTAAAAATACTTTTTCTATGTCGGTCTTCCCTTTTAATTCCTTGACATCTTTCCAGACTCCACTCTTTAAACCTGCTAAATAAAAACAACCTAAAGAGGTTGCTTCTCTAACGATAGGTCTATTTATTTTTGTTCCTAACAAATCAGCTTGGAACTGTATAAGAAAATCATTTCTACTAACCCCGCCATCAACAGATATTTCTTTTATTTCATCAAATCCATTATTTCTAATAATATCTATGATCTCTAAGAATCTATAAGCAACTCCTTCATGTACCGCCCTTACCAGATCTTCTCCCCTTGTATTGAGAGATAAACCAAAAAAAGCGCCATTAACATCAGATTTCCAGTAAGGAGCAGATATTCCAGCCATTGAAGGTATGAAATAAGTAGTACAAATTTCATTTAAATTAAAATCCATCTCATCTATTTCTTTTGGACTTGAAACTATTTTCAACTCATTGATAAGCCAGTTTATACAGGATGCAACACAATAGACTCCACCATCAATTGCATAATTAAT
>CAZLMD010000043.1:0-5159 GCA_964560535.1 uncultured Atribacterota bacterium | reverse complement strand
ATAATAGCCGAACCTTTATTTAATGCATCTTTTACTTTTCCTACATTTTTTATTAACCAATTCATTTTAGGAGCTGAAAAATAAGGATCGAAAAATAACCCGGTTTTTTCTGTTATAATTGATTCATCAATCCTATTTTTTAGTTGATTACAGTAGTTGCTTGTTCTTCTATCTTGCCATACAATCGCATTATATAGAGGTTCTCCAGTATTTTTATCAAAAGCAATGATTGTTTCTCCCTGATTATCAATTCCAATAGCAAGGATCTGTTTACTGCTTATATTAACCTCTTCAACTACGTTTTTAATACCTTTTTTTATAGATTCCAATATGTCAAAAGGATCGTGTTCTACCCAACCATCTTTAGGGTATATCTGTTTTATGGGATGGGTACTAATTGCCTTTAGTTCACCATCTAAAGAATGGAGAACAACTTTGGTGGCGGTAGTGCCCTGATCAATTGAAATAATGTATTCATTCATTAATCTACTTCTTTTAGGGAAAAATTATAGTTATTTCTCCTTAAAATATTCCTCCTTATTTTACATATCTTTCATTATTATTAATGCTATGAATTTTTAATTGTAGCGGTATAAAGAGAAGTAATGCTATGAATTTTAGAATAATTTTAGATAATTAGATAAATTAAATACTGCTGAATAGTTGAAAAGTTTATATATTTTATATATATCGTATAAGTTTACATAATAATTTTTGATTTAATACTCTATCAGTGCTACCCACCTTATTGCCATGGGTCATTTGTCAATTATCTTTAAAACTTAGAATATTTTTACAAAAACAGATACAGAAGTTGAGCTTGGTTATTCTTATTTTAAAAAACTAAACTCAACTTCTTATTAACTCACTCTGTCAATATCTATTGAATACTAAAAATATTTATTTGGCAGCCACATAGCTATTTGTGGGAAAACCATTAATAGAACAAGCCCGATAAACATTATAAAAACAAATGGGATGATTGAGCCATAAATATCCCTTAATGTAATATCTTTGGGTGCCATAGCCCTCATTAAAAACAGATTGTATCCAAATGGTGGAGTTAGATAAGCTATCTGACAATTTATCGTGTAAAGAACCCCATACCAGACAGGATCAAATCCTAATTTAATTATTAATGGAATATAAAGCGGTGCTACTATGATCAACATGGCTGTATCATCCAGGAAAGTCCCCAGCAACATAAACGAGAGCTGCATAATAATCATAGTTCCCCATGGACCAAGACCGTATCTTAAAAATAAGGATTCTATGGCATGAACAGCACCTAATCCATCAAATATTGCTGCGAAACCCATAGCCGCCATAACAACCCACATAAACATACAGCTTACAGTTAAAGTCTGATTCAACACTTTGTTTATTACTGTCCAGTTTAGCCTTTTTTTAATAGCAGCAGCGATTGTTGTAGCTATTGCACCAATAGCTGAACTTTCAACCAGGCTGGTTATTCCCATGAAAAATAATCCTGACATCATAAAGATAATAAATAAAGGAAGAAGTCCTGCTCTGAAAGCTTTTAATTTATCCTTAAAAGGTATATCCCATTCTTCTCTGGGTAAGGCTGGCCCCATTTCAGGCTGAATCCTGCATCTAATAATTATATATAGAATGAATAGAGTTGACAGAAAAATGCCTGGAACAATACCTGCTACCCATAAACGGCCCACCGGAACTCTTGCAATCATCCCATATAACACAAGCACGACACTGGGGGGAATTAAAATACCCAGAGAACTGCCTGCCATAACCACTCCTATAACCATTTTTTTGTCATATTTCCGTTTAAGCATCTCAGGAAGAGCCACACTGCTACCAACACTCATTCCACCAACACTCAGTCCGTTTATAGCCGAAATAATAGCCATGAGAACTATTGTGCCTATCGCTAACCCACCCCTTAACGGTCCTATGGTTATGTGAAGCATTTGGAATAAATCATCAGAAATCTTTGATTCAGAAAACAAATATCCAATATATATGAAAATTGGAAGAGTGACCAAAGGGTACCAGTTCATAAGTGTAAAACTGGCATGAAATGGCATAGACACTCCGCCTTTACCCCAAAGAATCAATGCAAATATTGAAGATACACCACCAATGATTGCGTAAATTTGTCGACCTGTTAACAGGACAACAAACATGGTCAAAAACATTAAAATTGCAACTAATTCGTAACTCATGTTATCTCCTCTTGCCTCCTGGTAAACCATTGGTCATCTTTACCAACAGCAATTGCTATATCTTTAATAAGCTCCGCTATGTTCTGTAATAACATTAAAACCATTCCTACAATGCTAATAATTTTTATTGGAGCAACAGGAGGTCCCCATGCTGAATATGTAATCTGTTTATATTTAATTGCATATGCTGCACTTTTGTATCCACCGTTAATGAGGATAATCAGGAAAGCAATAACAAAAACAAATGTCAAAATATCAAAAACTGCTTTCTTTCGTGCAGACCAATCCTCATATAAAAAATCCATTCTGGCATGCCCTCCAACAAGCAATGTATAGGCACCTCCTATTAGATAGTAGGTTCCATTTACGAATTGTGTCATCTCTAATGACCATTTGTGCGGGGCATTAAAGAAATTCCTGGAAATAGCTTCATATGCTAGCAAACCAATAATAAATAACACTAAAAATTTTATAATATTCCCAATATATGTTGATATTGAATCCATAATCTTTACATACGTTTTTGCAGCTTTAATCATTATAATCTGATTCCCCCTTAGCCCTAACATAAAATATCCCCTGACTTATTTATCCATTTTAGTTGTATATGGATAAATAAGTCAGGGAGATTCTACTTATTTATATTTGTTTTATTGATCTTTTTAAAATGTACTTGTTTGATTTTAAAATAACTCTAAACATTACATTTTTCAAACTAATACCGGTAAGGTGGTCCTGCTTTTTCCATTGTTGCCGCATAGTCTCTGAAAGCATCTATAATCTTAGCAAATCTATCACTCTGTTCGGCAAAAGTATCCCAGTATTTTGCAGCTTGTTCTTCTAAAGAGGTCCATTCATCATCGGGAATAGTGGTTAGCTCGAAAGCATCTCCATATGCTCTATATCTGGCTTCTCCCCACCAATACCAGTGTAGTCTGTAATAATGTGATTTTTCAATTGCAAGACGGAGTAGTTGTTGTAGATGTTCAGGAATTGATTCCCAGGATTCTGTGTTAACAAACCAGCCACCAGACCAAGCACCTGAGATCGGATTTGTCAAGAAATAGTCACACACTTCAGACCATCCAATGGTATACAACTCAGTTATTCCAGACCAGCTTACACCATCCAGCATCCCTGTTTGTAAAGCCATTTCAACATCTTCAACAGGCATAACTATTGGTACAACACCAAACTGTTCTTCCAGGAATTTGCCATTGAATAGGGAGGTAAAGAGTCTCAGTCCCTTTAAATCCTCTACACTCCTGATCGGTTTGGTGCTGGCTATATTACACGGGTCCCAGCTTCCTTGAGATAGCCAGGTAACACCCTCTATCTCGTTATAAGCTTCTTCCCATATATCATCTAATCCATAATGTCTCCATAAAGCATCAATATCCAGCCCATAACGAGCAATTGCTGGAAAGTAGGCTGAAAATATCGCTACATCTGCAGGAGAACCCATTGAGTAATCATCACTTACAGCCATGTCAACCGTACCTGCCTGTAGAGCATTAAACAGCTCCCCATGTGGTACTAACTGATCAGCTGCATAGACATCTATTATCATTTCTCCATTGGCAGCCTTATTAAACTCATCAATGGCATTTTTACAAACGTGGTAATTTAAAGCCGGTCCTGCATAAGACTGTAATCTCCATCTAATCGGTTGTGCAGAAATAATACTGGTAGACGCAAATATTATTAATAGCGCAATGATAGCAATAGGTAATGTTTTTTTAAACACTTTTTCCTCCTTAAATTTGTTTATTGTTTATAATAACAATTTTGACAAGATTTAAAAGAATCAGGTAAACAACTATCTATTTTTATAACATCTACCCCCTTACCTCTTTTGTTTCAGAATTCACTTTTCTAGTAAACATTATAGATATTTAATACTGGTGAATGATTAGGATATGCTAAATAATTTTTTTATTTTTTTAAAACGTTTCGAAAAACAGAGATGATCTCCTCACAATCTTTTGGGAATATCTGCCCCATATTTGCTACCTGAAAAAGATTCTGTTTTAATAGTGGACCTTTACCTAAATAAAGAACATAGCCTAATTCATCCATAGTATTAATGAAATCTTTGACCGGAATTTCAGGAGGTAAGAAGGCCGATGTTACGGTATTGGCCATAATTTTTTCATCTTCAACCAATAATTTTAATCCAATATCCTTTAAACCTTTTCGAATAATTGAGGCACATTCCTTATACCTAACAATAGTGTTTTCTATACCTTCTTCCAGTAATACTTTTAGTGCTTCATTTAAAGTCAAAAACATTACTACTGAAGGAGTATTGGGTGTTTGGTTATGGAGCTCTGCTTCTTTGATATGGTGTTGAAGGTTTAGGTAAATATTTCTTCTGGGTATATCTTCTAATTGCTCGATTCTTGACCTTTTAACACAAATGAAGGATACACCGGGCTGTCCACCTACTGCCTTATTTGGTACTCCAGTACAAAAATCAATGTTACCTTTCACCACATCTACATCTTCGCCACCTATTGCGCTAATAGCATCAATGTGGTACATTTTGTCATATCTTTTTGCCAATTGACCTATTTCATAAACAGGATTTATCATTCCTGTACTAGTTTCATGAAAAACCATTGATATCATAGCAATTTCTTTGTCATTTTTTAATTCATTCTCAATTTTTTCTAAATCCGGGTATTCCCCCCACTCAAATTCTAAAAGATTTAAACCCAAATTGTAGCAGTTAATTATATGTTTAAGCCTATCTCCAAATTCTCCATTTGAGATTAACAGAATTTTTTTGTTCTCAGGGGTTACTGAAGAAATAACTGTCTCATTTGAAGCTGTCCCTGAACCACTCACAACTACTGTTGTATATTCTTCATCGTTTGCTCTAAAAATTTTTAATAAATTATTTCTAACTTCCTGGTACTGTCTTTCAAAAATTGGTCTTCTGTGGCAAATATC
>CAZLMD010000042.1:1490-10719 GCA_964560535.1 uncultured Atribacterota bacterium | reverse complement strand
ATACATATAAGGAGTGCTAAATGATCAATAGATCAAACAAAAATAATGTTTTATCGGTAAGAAAAAACCACTTTTTCAACATATGTTTATTGTTATTAATACTAATTATAAACAGTAATTTCGTTTTATCTCAATCAGATGATTTTTATTTAAAAAACGGTGAAGACTTGTTTCAAAAAGGAGAGCAATTGTTTTTAGAATTTGATTTAAAAAACAATGAATCTCTGGCATCTTTAGAAAAAAGTATCTCCTTTTTTACTGAAATAGGTGAGCAACAGACCAGATACTATTGGGTGGCGAAAACAACTTATTTAATGGGAATAATAGAAAAAGACTGTAATAATCATGAAAAAGCTGAGGAGTATTTTACTTCCAGCAAAGAGTTAATATCTGAAGCTTTAAAATTTGGTGACTTCAGTGATGGTCTTCGCCTGATGGCAGATGTAGAGGGTCAGCTAATCATCTATCGTGACCTCTATTACAAAACTAAATATGGACCACCAGTTAAAAACATGATTATTAAAGCAATAAAACTAGACCCCGGCAATAAGAATGCATATCTTTCCCTAGCTATGTATTATCGTGATGCCCCATTTGTAGCAGGGGGAGATTTTAAGAAGAGTAAGAGTACTTTAAAAGAATTGATTGAAAATGTTTCAGATGACCAGCTGGATTTATTTTCTTTATATCTCTGGATTGAAACAGCCTGGGTCAACTCTAATGGCAATTCAGAAAAAGTGTCTGATTATGTTTCTATGTTGGATCTATTTTCTAACAAGTCTGATATAGATCTTATGGCAGAAAGAATTGAAAGAAAGCATAAGAACAGTATATAAAAATAACCATTACTGATTTTTATAATCAATAGGAGGAAGATAGTAAAAATAATGTTTGTAGTTACAGGTGCAGCAGGACATTTAGGAAATGTGTTGGTTCGAAGATTACTTAAAAATGGAAACAGAGTAAGAGCAATGGTCTTACCCGGGGAAGACACCTCTTCTCTTGAAGGGTTAGATTTAGAAAAAATTGAAGGAAATGTTCTTGATCCTGAATCTTTGAGGAAAGCATTTCAGGGAGCAGAAGCAGTTTTTCATTGTGCTGGAATAATATCTATTACTCCGGGATTACAAAAACAATTGTTTCAAGTAAATGTGTCAGGAACTAAGAATGTTGTCGATATATGTTTAGAAAACAAAATAAAAAAGCTAATTCATATTAGTTCTATACATGCCCTTTCAGAACCAGAAAATGGTATAGTAATTACAGAGGCAAGGCCTTTTGACCCGGAAAATTTATTAGGAGATTATTCTCGTTCAAAAGCTTTGGGATCTTTGGAAGTTCTAAAAGGAGTAGAGCGGGGATTGGATGCGGTCATTATTTGCCCTACCGGCATCATAGGACCATATGATTATAGATTGTCAGAAATGGGAAATTTAATTGTTAGCTATATACAAGGAAAATTAAAAGCATATATAGAAGGTGCTTATGATTTTGTAGATGTAAGAGATGTAGCAAAAGGAATTATCCTGGCTTATGAGAAAGGTAAAAAAGGAGATTGTTATATTTTGTCCGGACAACAAATAAGCGTAATAGAAATATTAAATTTTTTAGAAGAGATTACTGAAATCAAAGCTCCCTCTTTTAAGGCGCCATATCAGATAGCAAAAATGTTTGGATTTTTAAATGGATGGTATTGCAATATCTTAAAGGCTAAACCATTATTTACCCCTTATTCTATCGATGTATTGTTAGGTAATTCTTTAGTTTCTTCTCATAAGGCAAAAGAGATGCTTGGATATTCTCCTAGGTCTATCTATGAATCTATAGGCGATTCTCTACAATGGTTTAAAGAGAAAGGATTTGTATAAAAATTAGGAAATATAGTGAAATTATCAAAAATATTTGACATATCCTCTATTTTTTAGTAAAATCCAGAGAAATTTATAAATATAGTTTTAAATATTTAAGAAGACCATTAAGCAGTATAAAGAACTCAAGAGAGCCAGATAATGGTGTGAACTGGTAGTCCTGTTATTGCTGAAGATCACTTCTACTATAATGTTAAACTTTTTGTAGTTTAACCGCATCTTTGATGCGTTACGTCAATTAAGTATTATAAAGAGAAACTATTCTCTTTATACAATTAGGGTGGTACCACGAACCCTTCGTCCCTATTTTAATCGATTTGATTAAAGTGGGTCGAAGGGATTTTTTATTTTTGGGAGTATGCCTAGGGTTCCGTTTTTTAAAAAGTCTGGACCAAGTGGCATAAGATGTATTTTGTATAAAATACATTACACCGTGGGTAGAAAAGACCCCAGCGGATAGGTCCCTGTTTAGGATAAAGACTCTATCTCTGGGGGCTTATTTTATATGTTATTTAAGTGTTTTATATATAATTCTTTAAATATAAAAGAACAAATAATATCTTTACCAAAGGAGGGATGGATATGAAATTGAGTGGCACAGAAATTGTGGTGGAATGTCTAAAGAAAGAGAATGTTGAGGTGGTTTTTGGCATTCCTGGAGGTGCTATTATGCCTCTTTATGATACTATTTATCAAAAAGCCTCCTTTACCCATATGTTAACCAAACATGAACAGGGCGCAATACATGCCGCTGATGGCTATGCTAGAGCAACCGGAAAAGTAGGAGTATGTTTTGCCACTTCAGGTCCTGGGGCTACCAACCTGGTAACAGGATTGGCTAATGCCTATTTAGATTCTATACCGATAGTGGCTTTTACCGGCCAGGTTATTTCTCCATTTATTGGAACAGATGCCTTTCAAGAGGTTGATATTACTGGAATTACTCTTCCAATCACTAAGAATAATTACCTAGTAATGGATGTTAAAGATCTTGCCCCTACAATTAAAGAGGCATTTTACCTGGCAAAAAATGGTAGACCGGGTCCTGTTTTAATTGATTTTCCCAAAGATGTTCAAACTGCTAAAACAGAATTTTCTTATCCAGAAAAATATAAATTTCCTGGATATCGACCTACCTTAAAAGGGAATTTAAATCAGATTAAGAAAGCAGCACTGGCTATACAAAAAGCAAAAAGACCAATTATTTACGCTGGAGGAGGCATAATAACTTCCAATGCCTCAGAAGAACTAAGAAATTTTATAGAAAAAACGAATATTCCCATTACTACTACTCTGATGGCACTGGGAAGCTTTCCAGAAGAAGATCCCCTGTCCCTGGGGATGCTGGGGATGCATGGTTTAGTTTATGCCAATACAGCTATGAGTGAAGCAGATCTGATCATTGCATTGGGTGCACGTTTTGATGACAGGGTAATTGGGAATGCCAAAATTTTCTGTCCTGGTGCAAAATTCATTCATGTAGACATAGACCCGGCTGAAATTAGTAAAAATATAAGAATAGATATTCCTATTGTAGGGGACCTAAAATATGTCTTAACCAAAATGATGCAATTTGCAAAACCAGAAATAAATAAAAAATGGCTTGATAGGATAACATTTTTAAAAGAAAAATATCCTCAACGATATGAAGAGGATGATGTATTGAGGCCTCAATACATCATTGAAAAACTTCATGAAAAAACAAAAACTGATTCTATTATAGTTACAGATGTTGGTCAGCATCAGATGTGGGTTGCCCAATACTATAAATTCAGTCAACCTCGTAGCTTCATAACCTCAGGGGGACTGGGAACAATGGGTTTTGGTCTGCCAGCGGCTATCGGTGCACAGGTAGGATGTCCGGAAAAGAGAGTTTTTTGTATTGCCGGAGATGGTGGTTTTCAGATGAATATACAAGAACTGGCAACCGCTATCTGTAATAAAATTCCTGTGGTTGTTTTAGTAATGAATAATGGTTATCTCGGTATGGTCCGTCAATGGCAGGAATTATTCTTCGAAAAGAGGTATTCGCAAACCTGCCTTGATGGTAGCCCTGATTTCGCTAAGGTAGTTCAAGTTTATGGAGGAAAAGGGGTTAGGGTTTTTACTAAAGAAGAATTTAATAAAGCACTTGAAGAGGCACTTTCTGAAAAATCATTTTTCCTGATAGACTGTATGATTCCGTCGGAAGAAAATGTCTTTCCTATGGTTGCACCTGGTGAACCAATCAATCAAATGTTAGGAGTAAGTGAATGATGAAACACACTATCGCCATTTTAGTAAAAGATCATCCCGGTGTGTTAGCCCGGGTTGCCAGTCTTTTTAACCGAAGAAGATTTAATATTGAGAGTATCGCTGCAGGCCATTCTGAAAAAAAGGGTATTACCAGAATTACCATTGTAACACAGGGAGATGAATATATTTTAGAACAAATCGTCAAACAGCTTAACAAATTAGTAGATATAGTAAGAGTGAAGGATCTACCCAGGGAGACTTCGGTAGAAAGAGAGCTGGCACTAATTAAAGTAAGCACTAAATCAGTCGAACAAAGAAGTGAAATTATGCAACTGGTGGAAACTTTTCGTGGACACATAGTAGATATTGAGAAACAGGCACTAACTATTGAAATAACTGGTACACAGGAAAAGATAAATGCAAAATTAAAATTATTGGAATCTTTTGGAATCTTGGAGATTGCCCGTACTGGAAAGATATCTCTTTCCAGAGGAGCGCAAAGAATGCTAAATTAATAATATAAAACGTAAACTTAGTATAATAAAATATTTTAAGGAGGATTGTGATATGGTAAAAATTTACTATGACAAAGATGCTGACAAAAGTTTTTTAGAAAATAAATGTGTGGCGGTTATTGGATATGGTAGCCAGGGAAGAGGCCAGGCTTTAAATCTTAAGGATAGCGGGATCAATGTTGTAATGGGATTAAGAGAAGATGGTAAATCATGGGAAAAGGCAAAAAATGATGGTCTCAGGGTAGATACTATAGAAAAAGCCGTTAAGCAAGCTGATATAGTACAGATTTTAATTCCGGATGAAGTACAACCACAGACCTTTTCCTCAAATCGTATTTTAGAAAATTTAGAAAAAGGAAATACTTTAATGTTTTCACATGGTTTCAACATCCATTACAAGCAAATTATACCACCTGAATATGTTGATGTTATAATGGTTGCCCCAAAAGGTCCTGGAGCTATAGTTAGAAAGGAATACGCAGAAGGCCGTGGTGTTCCTAATCTGATAGCCATTTATCAGGATTTTACAGGCAATGCCAGGGATACTGCTTTGGCATATTCTCAAGCAATTGGTGGAACTCGTGCAGGTGCAATAGAAACAACCTTTCAGGAAGAAACCGAAACAGATCTATTTGGAGAACAGGCTGTCTTATGCGGCGGTGTAGTTGCTTTAATCCAGGCTGGCTTTGATACACTTATAGAAGCCGGCTATCAACCTGAAGTAGCCTATTTTGAATGCCTCAATGAAATGAAGTTAATTGTTGACCTAATCTATTCTGGCGGTATTACTCATATGCGTAACAATGTCAGCAATACTGCTGAATATGGTGATTTAAGATCCGGAAAGCGTATCATTACTGAAGATACCAGGAAAGAAATGAAAAAGCTATTAGAGGAAGTTCAAAATGGAACCTTTGCCAGAGATTGGCTCTTAGAAAATCAAGTTGGGCGTCCCTTCTTTAATACTATGAGAGAAAAAGAATCAAATTTTCTTATTGAAAAAGTTGGTAAAGATATTAGAGCAATGATGCCCTGGATTAATGAATGATAGAATTTTTTTTGAACTAAATTTAGTAATAGAGTATCGGAGTTATATGAATTCCGACTCCGATACTCTATAGTCACATTTAGGAAAATATTGGCATCATTTACCCTTAAATATTTTTTTATTTTTAGAATACTTATACAAAGGTATCTCCCCTACTCTATCCCGGCTAAATTTCATCAACAATATTTTGAAGAATAAGTTATATACCCCCTCTAACACCCTTTGGATACTTTGCACATTTAACTTATAAATTAATAAATCTGTTTTATGGTATTGATAAAACTAATTTTAAACAAACAATTTGATTCAGAAATATTCCCTTTATAATTACGTCTACCCTGCATAGTTTGACTTTTACTTTCACATATTATAAAATTTTATACTATAAGGTACATTAAATTAACGGATGTGAATAATGCAAAGCTATTTTTTTAATAAGACTGGGCCAGGGACATGATGACATTCATTTTATATTTAGGATAACTGTTTAGTATTTATTTAACTATAAATACTACTGTTACCATAAAGGGCTCTTTTACTACAGCACCTTTTGAATTACGCAACAAACTTATACTTTGCAGTCCATCTACTTCCAACTTCTTACATCTTCACCTTCATCAATTCTTTAGCCTTACCGGTGCTAATGAGTAGCATAAGAATTTAAAAGATTGCATATTAAGCAACAAGTAAATTCTTTGGTGGCAGCTCAATGGTTATATTCAAACTCAAATATATCCACTTTATAGTGATGATATACTATTTTTCTTTTAAGGAGTTTTTGTTTATGCTGAAAAACTTTGTATTTTACAAAAAACAGCAGAGGGATTACTAACAGTGGTAATTTTTGAAAAAGTTACAAAAACCTACTCAGAAAAGACTAAGGCTGTTGACAATCTTGACCTCACAATTAATAAAAGCAAATTAACTGTCTTGATTGGCCCTAGTGGTTGTGGAAAAACAACTACTTTAAAAATGATTAATCGTCTTATAACACCAACTAAGGGAAAAATTTATATTGATGGTGTTGACACAGCAAAGCTTAACCCTGTGGAACTAAGACGACAGATAGGTTATGTAATTCAAGATATTGCACTGTTCCCTCACAAAACAGTTGCTGCAAATATTGCTGTTGTTTTAAAATTGAAAAAATGGCACCAGAATGATATTAAAAACCGCGTTGATGAGCTGCTAAGAATGGTAGATATGGATCCTGAAATTTATAGAGACAGATATCCTAAGGAATTAAGTGGTGGTCAGCAACAACGAATAGGTGTATTAAGAGCTCTTGCCGCTGAGCCTGAGCTAATGCTAATGGATGAGCCTTTTGGTTCATTAGACCCCATCACCAGAAACCAACTACAGGATGAATTAAAACACTTGCAACAGAAATTGCAAAAAACAATTGTTTTCGTTACACATGATATGGATGAAGCACTAAAAATTGCAGATAGAATAATTATTATGAAAGATGGCAGTATTGTACAAGAAGGGTCCCCTGAAGAAATATTGCAAAATACAGAAAATGATTTTGTTTGCAATTTTATTGGTAAAGAACGCTTGATTCGACGACCTGAACAGGTATTAGTATCCGAAATTATGATTAGAAAGCCGGTAAAAATCGAATATAATAAAAGCCTTCGTTTGGGGCTGGAGGTAATGAGAGAACGCGGCGTTGATAGCTTATTAATTACAGATTATAACAACATATATCTTGGAACAGTAACCGTTCGCGATATTCAAAAAAATCTGAATAGCAAAGCAATGCTTTCTGAAATTACCAGTGAAAGACCGACGGTAAATGAAAATGATAATGTAAAAAAAGCAGTTAAGTTTTTGATAAACAATGGTTTCCAATTTGTTCCTGTAATAGATGATAATGGCCATCTAAAAGGGATAGTTACCCGCTCCAGTATCGTCAATTTCGTACTTGATTATATGTAACAGGGAGTGTGACAATATGATAAATTTTTTTTATTATGTCATAAACAATATGGACCGCATTTCTATGCGTACATTAGAACATTTAAGTATTGCTACTTTCGCTCTTTTTCTCGCATTACTTCTGGCAATACCTATAGGTTTGATTCTAACCCGCCTGCAAAAGCTGGCACCAGTAGTCTTTGGAGCAGCAAATATTATTATGACCATACCCAGCCTGGCACTGCTGGCTTTTATGTTGCCATTTTTAGGTATTGGCAATAAACCAGCAATTGCTGCCCTTTTTCTATATGCACTTATGCCTATAATGCGTAACACTTATATTGGAATTATGAAAGTACAGCCTTCTCTTGTTGAAGCAGCACGAGGAATGGGGATGACCGATTTTCAAATCCTTTATTCGGTAGAACTACCTATTGCATTTTCGGTCATTTTTGCCGGAATACGGACTACTTATGTTATCCTTATTGGTTGGGCAACTCTGGCAGCATTTATTGGTGGTGGAGGACTCGGACAATTAATATGGGCAGGATTGACCACCTTTAATTACAATCTTGTTCTCAGTGGAGCAGTTCCTTCAGCTTTGCTTGCTCTTTTAATAGATTTTGTATTAGGACGTTTGGAATATTTGCTTACTCCAGGAGGTTTAAAAATATAAAATTAAAAAAATTGGAGGTTATATATATGCAAAACAAAAAATCGAAAATAATTAAAACTATATTAATTGGCATGATTTTAATTGCGTCAATTTTAGCTGGTTGTTCTAAAAAAGAAGAAAAAGTTGAAATCAAAATCGGTACACAAAATTATGCTGAAGTCATTATAGCTGCAAATATGGCAAAAGAATTAATTGAAAGTCAGACTGACTACAAAGTGGAAGTGATTCCCCCATTAGGCGCAAATGCTATTATAGAACCGGCTCTACAAAAGGATGAAATCAATATTGCCAGCCTGGTATGGACCGGTGGAAGTTTGGGTGTACTTCATCCTGCTTTTGAGAATGATGTCGACTTGAAAGATGCAAAATGGAGAGATGCCCGCTATGTGTGGAGTTTTTTGGAAGAACACAGCCCGGATACTCTCAATCGTATTATACTCCCGCCGCTTGGTTGGGAAAATACCTATGCTATTACAGTACGTAGAGAGACTGCAGAAGAATTCGGATTGAAGAAAGTGTCAGATCTCAGAGGTTTAAGTTCTAACCTTGTTATGGGTCTGGATGAAGTATATTTAGATCGAGAAATAGATGGCTATTACCCGCTCTTAGAATGGTATCAGCTGGAGCCCTTTAAAAGGACCGTTAGTATGCAAGTAAATTTACTATATATGGCTTTAAAAGAAAAACAGGTAGATGTCGGTGTAGCTTATTCCAGTGATGCAAGGGTATATGCTTATGATCTTGTGTGGCTTGAAGATGACCTTAACTTCTATCCTCCCTATGAAGGAACTTATGGGATTAACCTTAGTTTAATTGAAAAAGTCCCGGAAATACCAGATATTTTGAGACAGCTTTCCGGTAAAATCGATATCGAGACTATACGCAGGCTCAATTATGAAGTTGATATTGATGGAAAGTCCCATGAAGATGTAGCCAGAAAATTTCTTGAAGAAATCGGTCTATTAGA
>CAZLMD010000042.1:0-1390 GCA_964560535.1 uncultured Atribacterota bacterium | reverse complement strand
CTACTATAGATATAAAAATATTTTTACTTATCCAGCTTCTCCATATATTTTTCATAGATATTTAATGTATCCTGATCATATAAAACAAAACGAATGTGTTTCACATAGATAAGTTTTGGTATTGTTTTTTTGATAGTTCGCAATGTAACCTGGACTGCCTCTTCAACCGGATAACCAAAAATCCCTGTAGAGATTGCCGGAAAGGCTATTGAGTCAATACGATGCTGATCTGCCAACTGTAGAGCATTACGATAACAGTTACCCAGCAACATATCTTCAGGGCTGTCCATGCCATAGACAGGCCCCAAACAGTGAATCACATATCTGTTTGGAAGTCTGTATCCACCTGTAATAACAGCCTCTCCTGGTTTGATTGGGGCTAATGATCTGCTTTCCTCTTCCAATCCTGGTCCCGCGGCTCTATGTAAGGCGCCAGCTACTCCCCCTCCAGTCCTCAATTGAGCATTGGCAGCATTCACTACTGCTGTTATATCTTTTTGATCAGCAATATCACCCATTATACATTCAATGGTAATTCCAAAAATCTTCTTTTTCATAATCATTGAACCTCCTTTATAAATATTCTCCGGATTGCTAATCGGTTATAGCCGTAACATAAAAGATAGAGCATATTTTCCCCGACTTTTAGTTTTTACTCATATCAGTGATATTAGGTTACCTTAAAATCCTGTCAAAACATACTCTTTAAAGAATTAAGTGTACTTATTATATCAAAGCCTGCAATAGTAAGAGCAATCCTGCGTGCTAATAATATTTTTTTATCAAAATGTTTGTGTTTTAATAAAATATTATCCAGCTATCTTTTATTTTATAACAAATCCTTCTTTGGATAAATACTTTTCTAGAAAATGAGAAGAAATAATAATTAATGGTATAGAGATAAGCCATCTTAGTATGGTAAATTCTATTCCTAGAAAAGATATTTCAAACAGAGTCATAGGAATTCTAACTACAGCAGATGCTCCCAAAAAAGTAAAAATAACACTTATTCGTGCTCCCTTGTGGTGCAGTGCAGATGATACTGGTAATGCTACTAATAATCCTCCGGCCATTGTACCCGCTAAAATAATAGCCCAAAAATATCCTAATAACCCGCCTTTATAACCCAGATGATTCTCTACACTTTTCCTGGGAACCCAGACTTCAAACAAACCTATAATAATGAATGCACATGGTAGTATTCTACACATAGAATATATAAAAGATATTAAAGTGGCACCCATTTCAATTCCAGCAGAAATTTTAAATATAAAAGAATAGATAATGTAAGCAAGATATATCATAACTATAGCCAGAGATGTATGTCTTTTTATTATATTATTTTCTTTTTTATTTTTGTTATTTGACCTGTTCATAAACTAATTTCTCC
>CAZLMD010000041.1:4767-11066 GCA_964560535.1 uncultured Atribacterota bacterium | reverse complement strand
GCAATGATTAAAAAAGCAGTAAATATTGATTAAAAAAGATAAAACAAAGTTTGTCATGAATAATTGTAATGAGGATAGTTAAATATACTTAAAGTAAGAGGCTTAATACTTTATATTTAATGATGAAATAGAATTGGTAAAGCAAAAAAGATTTCTACCTTCTATTTGTTAATATATTACGATTCCAATAATTCCACAAAAAATAATTACCACTACGGGGTGAATTTTGTTTTTTAAAAAAAGCAATGCCATGAAAGCAGCTATAGCGATAGAAAAATCAAAAACATTTGTGATAACAGTTGAGCCAAATGACCAGATAGCAAAAAGTATCAGACTCAACACTCCTACCTGAATTCCTTGATTAATTCTAATTGCCTTTTCATTTTCTTTAATATTATTCAACAATGGGGTTATAGAAAATAATATAGCAATAGATGGAAAGATTACTGCAAGGGTAGACACTAAAGAACCAATAACTCCCGCAACTTGAAAACCTACAAAAGTTGCAGCATTAATAGCTATAGGGCCAGGGGTCATTTGGGCTATAGCTAAAAGCTTGGTAACATCACTAAGGGTTAACCAGTGTCGGATATTAACCATCTCATGTTGAATAAGGGGGATAGTTACCAGACCTCCTCCACAAGCACTCAAACCTATAATCATAAAACTTGTAATAAGATTTGCTATAATTTTCATTTTATCACCAATAATAAAGTTATTATTAAAAAAATATTATTCGTTGTCCGGCTCAATAGGTGAATGATTTTTCTTATTAAATAAAAAATAGCCCAAAATGGCAGCGACAATTAATGTCCAGATAGGGTGTAATCCTATTACTGCTACCATAAACAAACCTATAGAGCAGATAACTATATTTTTCCATTTGCTCAAGAGTTTTTTACTAAATATAAAACCTGAGAAAAGAAGTTGTCCGGCTACTGCTAAGGCACTTCCTTTAAAGAAAGCAGTGACTTTGGGATGATTAAAATAAGGTAATCCAAAATAAGCAATAGCAAGAATAATTAAAAAAGAAGGCAAGATTGTGCCTAAAACTGCGGTAGCAGCACCCTTTTTCCCCTGAAAGCGAGTTCCTTGTAAATAGGCTATGTTTACTGCAATGGAGCCCGGAATAATAGTAGCAGTAGAAAAAACGGACAAAAAATCATCTTCATTTATCCATTTATTTTTAAGAACAAGTTCATACCTTATTACCGCACTCATTGCTAGACCTCCTCCGAAAGTAAGCAATCCAACACGAAAAAAGGTCCAGAATATTTTCGAACAAGAAATATTGTTATTAAAATAATCTTGGTGGTGAACCTTGTTTTTAGCATGCTTAACAGGCATTTAAAATTGTCCTTCCATTAAGTGAAAGATTTTATATATAATTAAGATATATGGTAAATTAATAAAGCTATGATGTCAAATATTTGAAAGGAAGGGCACATACATGATGTTTAAATCTAGAAATTCCTTATGCTCTATATTGTATTTTAAATAACTCCAAATATTTATTAACAATAAAAATATTTTTTTAAAATTAAAATAATACAATATTTAGAACCTTCTTCAAAATGGGTAATTACATATATATAATTTTAATAAATTAATTGAAAATAAGTAGACCGTATTTAAGTTTTGTAAAGTGTAAATGCATAGAAATTTGACTTATATTGAAAATGGTATTAAACTGATATTAGTTAATTAAATTAATTAACTAAGTAAACTGTTTAAACTAAGTGCATTATCATACAAATAAATATAGAGAGAATAATAAAAACGATGATTTTTAATTAAATTTCTGTTTTAAAAAATGTGATCAAAAATGGAAATAAAGAATATAAATCAAGGATTAGTTCTAAAAACTATCGAAGAACAAGGCCCTGTTTCCAGGGCAGAAATCGTAAAATTCATTGGATTAACCCCACCGACCGTTTCAACTATTGTTAAGAATTTAATAAAGAGAAATATCGTTTGTGAAATTGGAAAAGGAAATTCTACGGGTGGTAAAAAACCAATATTATTACAAATTAATTCAGAAGCAGCTTTCATGATTGCCGTAGATATAGGTGGAGAGAATGGTATAAGAGCTGCATTGATTGATTTATCCTACAATATTGTTCGTGAAAAGCATAGTCCTAAAATAGAATCCCTCAATAGTCAAAAGTTAAAAAATATTTTAACAACCCTTCTAACCAATTTTATTACAGAACTGGAGGAGGCAGATATCTCAAAAGAAAAAATCTTGCGAATTTGTATAGGTGTTCCAGGAACTATAGACTATAAAAAAATGAAAGTAACTGTCGCCCCTTTTTTAAATTGGGAAATATCTTTGCATGATTTGAATATAAAGGAAATTGATATTCCTATTATCTTTGAAAACGATGTCAATTTAATGGCTTTAGGTGAAAATATAAAAGGAATAGCCCAAGAATTTAATAATTTTGTTTTTGTGGGAGAAAGGACTGGTATAGGCGCAGGAATTGTTATTAACGGTAAACTGTATCAGGGCTCTAACAATGCTGCAGGGGAGGTTGGTTATCTAATTATTGACCCTGATTATGTTCCTGAAAATCCCAAAGGCTATGGTTGTTTAGAAAAATTAGCCAGTTACAATGTAATAGTTGAGAAGGCCAAAAAAAAGTTTGGTAGAGACATTAAAATTATGGAAATATTCAAATTAGCTACTGAAAAAGATCCTATTGCCCTGAATATTGTTAAAGAAGCATTGAAAAGTCTTACATATGGAGTTGCTAACATATCTTCTGTTATAAATCCAGAATTGGTTATCATAGGTGGAGGAATATCTCTCCTACCTTCCAGTTTTTTAGAAGAAATGAAGGCAACACTTCAGAAAATCATACCTTTTGTACCCAGAATAGAGTTTTCCAAATTAGGGGAAAATGGAGTTTTAATTGGGGCAGCTGTTAAAGCTTTTGAGCCGCTCAAAAAGAAAGGATTATCCCTCATTAAATAAAATAATAAATATTAAATAAAGTTAAAAAAATAGCAAAAGAAATTATATTCATCGAACTTTTTTAACACTTATTATGATAAATAAGAAGAAACTTGTTTAATAAGATTAAATTTAAAATATACTAAAAAATACATTACAATAGTTCAAACCAAATTAATAGAAAATATTAAAAAAGGTGGTGAGGTATTAAAAAATATAAGTATTATTTTAAGTTTTAATAAAATGTATTAGTTTTTTCAAATTAAAGGAGGATTTTATTTAATGAAAGGGTACTTTAAATTATTATCCATATCTTCAGTAGCGTTTCTTCTTGTATTTGCTATTTTTTCTACTTCTATTGCTCAAGATAAGACTTATGATGTAGCAGTTCTGCTTCCTGGAGCTGTTGAATTTTTTAGTGTACAACGTATAGGGATAGATCAGGCAGGTAAGGATTTGGGATTAAATATTACATATGCTGATGCAGAATGGGATGCGGGGAAGCAACTTTCTCAAGTAGAAAATTTTATTATTAAAAAAGTCGATGCAATTATGCTTTGCGCAGCTGATAATATTGCTTTATTGCCAGCAGTAAAGCAGTGTAATGATGCGAATATTCCGTTGATTACTTTTACAAATAGCCTGGGGACAGATCCAGAAGGAAAGTATCCCGGAGTCGTGTCATATATTGGCAGAACTGAGGTGGGGGCAGGGATTATTCAAGGAGAGATGGCAGAACAGTTATTAGGGGACAAAGGTGGAAATATTGTATTAATTGAAGGTAGCCCCGGGACCGCTTCTCAAAGAATGAGAGAGGAAGGATTCATGCAGGTTGCTGAGAAGCATCCTAATTGGACTATTGTAGAAAAGAGGCCTATTGAGGGCTGGACTAAAGAGGGAGCACTTGCCTTTATGGAAGCCTTTCTGCAAAGCGGAAGAAAAGTGGATTTAGTTAGTTGTCAATGGTGGAGTGGGGCTATTGCGGCCGCTATGGCTTTAGAGAATGCAGGAATTACTGGAGTACCTGTTACCGGGTTAGAATATGCCAAAGAGCTAATTCCTTATATTAAAGACGGAAGGGTTACTGCGAGTACTTATTTTTCTGTAATAGAGGAAGGCTATCAGGCTGTTGAAGTAACTGCAAACTATTTAAAGGGCGAGGAAGTTCCTCAGCTAGTAGAAATTAAACACATCATAGTAAACAAAGATAATGTAGATGAGTTTGAACCAGAAATGTAAAAATAGAACAGGCTTTTCAAATTGATTACAGTTTTAAAATACCAGAGGTAAGGAAAAGATTAAATAATGATAAAAAAATGGATCGGTACCCAAATAGTTCTTAACAATATAGATTATAATGAACTTCAAAAAAAGGATTATTTAAAAAAGAAGCTATCACTGGCTAAGAATGTTCTTGATCTGGATGCCTTAATAATTTGGCCCGATACCGATTATAAAAATCTTGATTTAGTTAAAAAATTTTGTCGCGAACTCAATATCAAAACTTATCTGTGGTATTCTATTTTAGCTGATACACCTCTATTTGAAATTAAACCTGATCAAGCAGTTGAAACATTTGACAGACTACATGGTTATGGAATAAATGGGAATTGGGAAAAATTGGGACAGGGAGAAGAAAAATTTCTTTTTCTCTGTCCCAATGATAATGAAAGAATTAATAGAATATTTTGTCATTTCCAGGATGCTGTAAAGAAAACAGATTTAGAGGGTGTTTTTTTAGACCGTATTCGTTTTCCTTCTCCTGCTAATGGACTCGAAACCCTATATACTTGTTTTTGCCCATATTGTCAGGAAAAATTCTATAGTGATTATCAGGAGGAGCTGAATAACTTTCGAGATAAGGCATATAGTGTTTTCAGGAAGTTTCAAAAAATGAGTATTAATGACCTGAACACTTATCAAACACTAGCCTCTGTTTTTATACCGGATAATATGAAAAAATTTTTTGATTTTAGAAAAAATAGTATCAAGCAGATTACAGAGAGATTTTCAAACGAAGCGAAAAGAAGAGGCAAAATGGTAGGCCTGGACTTGTTTTCTCCATCACTGGCTACCCTGGTTGGACAGGGTTACAATCTATTAGCAGAAACATGTGACTGGATCAAGCCTATGGTTTACTGCCATGCCAGAGGACCTGCAGGACTACCTTTAGAATTATCTTCGTTAATAAAAGCTATTATGAAGCTTTCCCCTAATTTAAAAGAAACTCAGATTATTAAGGGAATAGGAAGAATGATGGGAGTTAACTTACCAGAAACAATTAAAGAATTATTACAGAATGGAGTCCCTGAAATTATTATTCAGTCTGAAATACTAAAAATAAAGAATTTATTCTCTTCGGAGAAGGTAAAAATACATTTAGGATGGGAAGCGGTACAGATGCCAGATATTGTCCATATAAACCACACTATTTTAAAAAAGTATTTAAGTTTAACACAAGAGCTTAGTATTGAAGGTGTGGTGATATCATGGAATTTACTACAGATACCCGATGATAATTTAAAATTGGTAGGTGATTTCTTATTAAGGAATTGAATGGAATGATTAAAATAGATAAAAATATTGAATATCCTTTATTGAAAGTTAGAAAACTGAAAAAATCTTTTCCAGGTGTGATTGCACTCAATGAGATAGACTTAGATATAGACAGGGGTGAAGTTCATGCATTAGTAGGGGAGAATGGTGCTGGTAAATCTACCTTGATTAAATCGATAGTAGGTGCTCATACAAAAGATTCCGGAGAAGTGTATTTCGATAATCAGAAGGTTGAGTTTACCTCTCCTGCTCAGGCGTTTAAAAGCGGAATAAGTGTTATTTATCAAGAAAATAGTTTAATATCTCAATTAACAGTACTTCAGAATATATTTTTAGGGGTAGAGCATTTTAATTCCTTGGGGGTATTGGATGAGAGAAAGATATATCAACAATATCTTACAATTACCGATCAGTTGGGTTTTAAACTCCCTCCTTATGAAAAAGTTAGAAATCTAGGAATAGCAGAGCAAAAACTGGTAGAGATATTAAAGGCATTGATTCATAATGCAAAATTTATTATTATGGATGAACCGACAGCCTCTTTATCAGAAAATGAAGTAAAACATCTTTTTAAAATTATTTATGAACTTAAATCAAACCAGATAAGTGTGTTATATATCACGCACCTCCTAGGCGAAATATTTCAAATAGCTGATCGTATTACAGTGCTTAGGGATGGAAAAAAGATTAACACTGTATTGGTAAAAGATGTAACTAGAGAACAGGTAGTAACTATGATGGTAGGTGAAAGCCTGAAGAATGCCTATACTGACACTTTTTCTGAAAC
>CAZLMD010000041.1:2677-4667 GCA_964560535.1 uncultured Atribacterota bacterium | reverse complement strand
CCTACTTTGAAGCAATTTACTAAAAATGAAATAATTTTACCTGATAAAGAAACAGATATAACAAAACAGGCCATAAAGAAGCTGGATATAAAGACTTCGGGAGTAAAACAAATTACCAGATATCTAAGTGGAGGAAATCAGCAAAAAGTAGCTATTTCAAAATGGCTACAAGCCAATCCTAAAGTACTAATAATGGATGAACCGACCCAGGGGATTGATGTTAAGGCAAAGCTTGAAATTTACAATATAGTTCGTAAACTTGCTGAAAGTGGTGTATGTATTATCTTTATCTCTTCTGAAGTATCAGAAGTGGTCAAAGTATCCGATCGTATTTTAGTCTTAAGTCAGGGAGTAATATCTGTACAATTCGAACATGGTGTCAGCCAGGAGGAAGTGATGAGAACGATATTAAAAGATGTATAAAGTGTATTTTATATAAAATGGAAAACATTTGTAATAAGTATTAAAGCAAAAGGCAAATAGAGAATAATCATGGAAAAAAAGTTAGATTTACAACGATTTATATATATTGTAAGTAAAAATGGTATTTTATTTATATTTTTGTTGTTATGTATTCTGTTATCTCTTATAACCCCAGGCTTCCTGTCCTGGGCAAATATACTCAATGTACTCAGGCAGAGTTCCATTATTGGAATTATGGCTATTGGAACAACCTTTGTTATAATTGGAGGAGGTTTTGATATATCTGTCGGTTCAACATTAGTTTTAACTGCAGCTATGTGTGTAGGATTACAATACTATATGCATTGGGGTTTAGCAATAATATTGGTCTTGATAATAGGCTCTATAATTGGTTTTTTTAATGGATTTTTAGCTGCAAAAGTACATATCCCTGCTATTATCGCTACATTAGGTACAATGACAATAATAAGAGGTCTTGCTTATTTATATACAGGGGGTTATCCTCTTTATGTAGAAGCTCCAGAATTTGCTTATATTGGAACAGGATATCTTGGACCAATTCCATTTCCAGTTATACTGCTTATTATAATGGTAGCTTTATGGCAATTTGTTTTAGAAAGAACTAGATTTGGAAGATATACCTGTGCTTTGGGAGGAAATAAGGAAGCAGCTAGGCTATCTGGAGTAAAGGTTGATTATTATCATATCCTCACATTTGTAGTTGGTGGTTTGATGGCCGCCATGTCAGGGGTTGTTTATGCATCAAGGCTATTATCAGTAACCCCCCTAGCAGGACAGGGCTATGAGTTGGATGCTATTGCTTCTACCGTTATTGGAGGAACAAGTGTATCAGGGGGAGAAGGTTCGGTAGTAAGAACTCTTGTTGGAGTATTACTTCTAACCATAATTGCCAATGTCTTTAATTTGATGGGTATTCACATTTATGTCCAATATGTAGTAAAGGGTGCTATTATTCTATCAGCTGTGGGGTTTGATACATATTCAAAATTCAAACAATAATCATGTAAAAGATTAATAAAAACATCGGATTGCCCAAAGTAAATTATCAAGCAAATAGGGCAGCAAGATTGAACCAATTATAATTATAAGGATGTTTTATGAAAAGGAATGCTCTCATTGGGCAGCTTGGAGGACCAACCTCTGTAATTAATTCAAGCTTAAGCGGACTGATTACCGAAGGGCTTAAATCAAAAAAAATCGGTCACATTCTGGGGATGAGGAATGGTATTGTAGGCTTGTTACGAGGCGACATTGTAGATCTTGGAAAAGAAGATAGTTCGGTTATTCAAAATTTAAGCCAAACACCATCCTCTATATTGGGATCCAGCCGCTACATATTAAAAAAGAAAGACTTCTCGCTATTATTAAATATATTTAAAAAAAATAATATTGGATATCTTTTTCTTATCGGCGGCAATGGAACTATGAAGCTTAATCAACAAATAGATAAATACTGCAAAGAAAATACTTATACTATTTATACAATTGGAATTCCTAATACAGTGGATAACGATCTATGTGGAACAGATCATACTCCTGGTTTTGC
>CAZLMD010000041.1:0-2577 GCA_964560535.1 uncultured Atribacterota bacterium | reverse complement strand
AGACCATTAATAGGAGAAATACCAGCATATAGTGAATTAGATTACATAAAATATCAATAAAATTAATAAATTATCCTTATAAATATAAACATTTTCTGATAAAATTATTAATTATAATTTAAAGTAAAATATTTAATAAACAATCTTTCTTAAGGCGAAAAGTATGAATCTAGTTATAGAAAAAAATTACCAGCAACTAAGCTTTTTGGCAGCACAGCTTGTTGCAGCCCAAATTAATAAGAAAAAAAGTATTGTTTTAGGCCTGCCTACAGGGCAGACCCCAGTGGGAATGTATCAGGAATTAATTAAAAAATTTCAAAAAAGAGAGATTGATTTTTCTAATGTAATTACTTTTAATCTTGATGAATATTGTGGCTTATCTCCATGCCATCCACAAAGCTATCACTATTTTATGTGGAATACTCTTTTTCAGCATGTTAACATTAAAAAGAAGAATGTATATTTGTTAAATGGTGAAGCTAAGAATATTGAACAGGAATGTCAGCATTATGAATCTTTAATAAATAAAAAAAATGGTATAGACTTACAAATCCTTGGCATTGGAGATAATGGTCATATTGGATTTAATGAACCATCATTAGTTTTAAAAAGCAACACTCATCTGGTAAATCTTTCTCAAGCAACCATTCAAGCAAATTCTAGATTTTTCAATAGCGTTAAAGAAGTGCCCAGGCAAGCCCTAACTATGGGTATGGGCACAATCATGAAAGCAAAAAAAATTATTCTTTTAGCTAGTGGTAAAAAAAAGGCTCCCGTAATTGCTAAAACTATAAATGGGTTAATCAGTACCGAAACTCCCGCCAGTCTTCTTCAGCTTCATAAAGATGTAACTATTATTGTTGATGAAGATGCAGCGAGTCAAATATAATTAATCTTTACATCTTTTTAAAAGTTTGTTAGTCTAAAATTGAATAAATTGTAAAGAATACAAACTATTAACATTATAAAATATGTTAATATTATTAATATTATATAAAAATATGGGAGAGAATTAATATGATTGTCTTATCCTTAAATTGTGGTAGTTCTTCAGTAAAATATCAGCTTTATAATTGGAATGAAAAGGAAGTAATTGCTAAGGGGGTCGTGGAAAGAGTTACTATAGGAGATTCATTCTGTGTTCATGAGGTAAATAATAGAGAAAAAATTACTTTACAATATAATTGTCCAACACACAAAGAAGCAATTAAGCTGATTGTTGATACACTAATAGACCCGAAACATGGTGCTATTACAAAATTGTCTGATATCTCAGCAATTGGTCATAGGGTTGTGCATGGTGGTGAAAAGTTTGCAAAGTCTGTTCTGATAGACGAGGAAGTATTGGAAACTTTCAAAGAACTCTCTGTGTTGGCACCTTTACACAATCCTCCTAATATTACGGGTATAGAGGCTGCTATGGAGTTATTGCCAGATATTCCCCATGCTGCCATAATGGATACAGCATGGCATCAAACCATGGAACCGTATGTATATATGTATGCTGTTCCTTATGAATGGTATGAAAAGTATAAGATAAGAAGGTATGGCTTCCATGGAACCTCTTTACTGTATGTAGCTAAAAGAGCTGCAGTTCTTTTAAATAAAGATCCATTTGAATGCAACCTTATTAGCTGTCATATTGGGAATGGGGTAAGTATTAATGCTGTAAGGAATGGTATTTCTTATGACACCAGTATGGGGTTTACCCCTCTTGAAGGAGCTATTATGGGTACTAGAGCAGGAGATCACGATGCAGCTTTAGACTTCTATGTTATGCAAAAAGAAGGGTATTCTCCAAAAGAAATTGATAGTATTTTGAACAAAAAGAGTGGGGTTTTAGGGATTACGGGAAAATATACTGACAGGAGAGATGTGGTCAAAGCGGCCAATGAAGGAGAAGAGAGAGCTAAACTGGCAATAGATATGGAAGTTTATAGATTAAAAAAGTATATCGGGGCTTACGCAGCAGCATTGGGCAGGCTGGATGCCCTTATTTTTACTGCTGGAGTTGGTGAAATGAGTACTACAACCCGAAGTAAAATAATGGATGGTTTAGAATTATTCGGGATAAAATATGATTCTAAAAAGAATAGTTCAACCAGAACAAGAAATAAAGAGTCTGATATTTCAGCAGAAGACTCACATGTAAAGATATTTGTTATTCCTACTGATGAAGAATTAGTTTTTGTGGAGGATGTAGTAGCTTTAATAGAAGGAAATTATGATATCCATACTAATTTTAAATATACTTTCCAAGAAAAAGATTACAGGAACTTAATAAGAGAAAAAGCATATAAAAAAGAACAGGAAAAAATAATTAAATAAATTAGATATAACTATATTAAACTATTAAAAGTTGAAATTATTTTAATAAAACCTTATTACAAATGTGAAGTGTTTTAATATATTAATAAATATGTTTTAAATCAAATACAAACCATAAATAGGAAAAGAAATAAATTAAATTAATTTTATGTTCTGATGTTATTATAAAGTATCATCTAAACAGAATAATTTTTTGTTTAGATGATACTTTATAATATAATCTTATATTAATCAGGATAGCTAAAATAT
>CAZLMD010000040.1:0-11995 GCA_964560535.1 uncultured Atribacterota bacterium | reverse complement strand
CGACCTAAGAAATCACCTGAACCAGAAGTCTATGAAAAACCAGAGATTATCGAAAAAAAGGTAGTTAAAGCTCCAGAAGACTTGACCATAACTTTCAATGGTAAAGGTAGTGGTCATGGTGTTGGGCTTTCTCAGTGGGGATCTTATGGGATGGCAAAACAAGGATTTAATTACGAAGAAATATTAAAATATTATTATCAGGGAATTGAATTAAGTAAAATATATTAATAATGAATTGTTACCGAGGCTTATATTACACATGGATATTACACTATTTGACTATGAGTTGCCAGATCATTATATTGCACAGGAACCATTAGAGAAGAGAGAAGAAAGTAAATTAATGGTCCTTGATAGAAAAAATGAGACTGTGGAACATAAAAAATTTTATGATATTGTTGAATACCTGAATCCTGGTGATCTTCTTGTTTTGAATGATAGCAAAGTGATCCCTGCTCGCTTATTCGGTTACAAGAAAGATACAGGAGGGAAAATAGAAGTTTTATTAATAAACCCCATAACATCCAACAAGTGGCAAGCCCTGTTGAAGCCAGGAAGAAAAGCACCCCCAGGAACAGAGATAATGTTTTCAGATGAATTATCTGCAGTCGTTATTGATAAGGACATAGAACAGGGAATTTTTACTATTGATCTGAAGACAGAAAAAAATTTGCCAGATTTGTTGCAAGTGATAGGGAAGATGCCTGTTCCACCATATATTAAAAAAGACTTTAATAATCCTGATAGATATCAAACTGTTTATGCCACAAATGAAGGGTCTATTGCAGCACCTACTGCCGGTATTCATTTTACTAAAGATCTTTTAAGAGAGATAAATATAAAAGGAGTTGAAATCATTTATTTAACACTACATATTGGAAGAGGGACTTTTGAATTAATAAATGTTGATCAGGTAGAAAAGCATAAGATGAAAGAAGAGCTGTACACTATAACCCATGAAAATGCAAGGGTTATTAATCAGGCAATTTCGGAAAAGAGAAGAATTGTGGTAGTCGGAACATCTGTTACACGTACTCTAGAATCAGCCTTTAACAGGGATAGAGTATTTGAAGGCACTAACTGGACTAATCTGTTTATTTACCCCGGTTACAATTTTAAAGTAATCAATGCTCTAGTTACTAATTTTCATTTACCCCGATCTACACCTTTAATGCTGGCAGCTGCTTTTGCTGGTAAAGAGTTTCTTTTTAAAGAATATAGTGAAGCTATTAGAAATAATTATCGTTTTTATAGTTTTGGTGATGCGATGTTGATCATATAGCCGATAGCTGATGTAAATTTTAAACCATTATTTAAAACCAATGTACAGCCACCTATTTCTATTATGGGTAAACATTGACGGAACAATATAATTTATAATTTCTTTTTGAAAGAATTAAAATATGACTATGGAATTCAAAATAATAAAAGAAATAAATACAGTTGATAACAATGCAAGGGTGGGAATTCTTAAAATCGACAATAGCATTTTGATTGAAACCCCTGTATTTATGCCTGTGGGTACACATGCTACTGTCAAAGGAATTTTACCAAAAGAAATTAGCGATCTCGGATTTTCTATAATATTGAGCAATGCCTATCATTTATTTCTAAGACCAGGACATGAGCTTATTTATAAAAGTGGTGGATTGCATAAATTTATGGGATGGGATAAAGCTATACTGACAGATAGTGGAGGATTCCAGGTATTCAGTTTAGGAAAAATAAATAAAATTAATGATGAAGGAGTTACTTTTCAATCTTATATCGATGGGTCTAAACATTTTATTAACCCGGAAAAAGCAATGGAAATACAAATGGCTCTAGGCTCAAATATTGCTATGGTCTTTGATCAATGCATTTCTTATCCTTCCAGTAAACATGAGGTTCAACTGGCAGCTGATCGAAGCTATAATTGGGCTAAGGAGTGTCAAAAATTTCACAATAGAAATGATCAATCTCTATTTGGTATTGTGCAGGGAGGGCTTTTTCAAGATATTCGTAAAGAAAATGCTTTAAAGCTAATTGAATTAGATTTCCCAGGATATGCCTTAGGTGGCTTAAGTGTGGGTGAGCCAAAACCCTTAATGTATGAAATTTTGGAAGCAATTACTCCATTATTACCATCAAAAAAACCTAGATATCTAATGGGGGTAGGAGCACCTGAATCTATTATAGAGGGGGTTACCAGGGGTATTGATATGTTTGATTGTGTATTGCCAACCAGGAATGGCAGGAATGGAAGTTTATTCACACATAACGGAAAAATATCTATCACAAATACGAAATATAAAGAAGATTTTGAACCAATTGAGCGAGAATGCGGTTGCTATACATGTCAAAACTTTACCCGTGCTTATTTGCGCCATCTTTACCAGTCAAAAGAAATGTTAGCACCTATCTTAGGTACAATTCATAATTTGTTTTTCATGTGCCAGTTTATGGGAGAAATAAGGAATGCTATACTGGAAAACAGGCTTGAATCTTTTAAGAGAGATTTCTTTAATAACTATCTCCCTTAAAGAGGGGTATTTTAAAAAAATAAGCTAAATTATATTTTCTTAATTCTTATCAAATAATCTTAGCTGCATAGGCAAAATAGTGTTGTTTTCTATTTCCTACCAGTCTCAAATTATTTGAAAAGAATTGATTAATTAGGTATAATTTTAAAGAATTATAAAAGGAAAGGTGTGTATCAAATTAATGTCACAAGGACAAAGTATTCTTCAATTTTTACCATTAATAATTATTTTTGGAATTTTCTATTTTATTCTTATTCGGCCACAACAACAGAGGCAAAAAAAGCATAAAGAAATGTTGGATAGTATAAAAGTAGGGGATAGAATCGTAACTATTGGTGGGCTGTATGGAATTATTAGAGAAATTAAAGGAGATGTGCTTACTTTAGAGATATCTAAAGATGTAAAAATAAATGCTTCCAGGAATGCTATAGGCTCAAAAAGAGAGAGTTAAAATACTAATAAATCTAAAGTAAAAACAGAGGGCAGGTTAAAAACCTGTCCTTCTTATTATTTTATAGACTCTTAAAAGTTTAAAGCAATTGTGTAAACATTAACTGTTTATTGATAGATAAATTACTAACTTGTATTGAATTTATATATTATATGGCTATACTAATTATCATGTGAGTGATTAATGGTTTTAAAATCTTTTAGAGAACAATAGGTAGAAATATTATAAAATTATAGGGAGAGGCATACCTCTCTTGTATTTAGAGGAGTTGTTCAAATATGAATATGAAGCAGTTAAGAATGTTGAGATTAGCCCTTATTGTTGTTGTGATAGGCATTGCCCTTTATTATGTCTTTCCCTTAGATAAAAATATTAATTTGGGTCTTGATTTACAGGGCGGCTCGCATATTGTGTTAGAGTGTCTTGATTCACCCAATGCACCGGTTGATAGTGATGCGGTAAACAGGGTAATTGAAATAATCACTAATAGGATTAACCCTGAGGGGGTCAAAGAGCCTGTTATTCAACGACAAGGGGAAAGGAGAATTCTGGTACAACTGCCAGGAATGGAAGATCCTGAAGAAGCTGAGGCATTAATAGGGCAAACAGCTTTATTAGAATTTAAAGATGATAATGGAGAAACACTGTTAACAGGAGCTTATTTAAAAAATGCAAAAACATCCTTTGACCGATTTGGCAGACCAAATGTTATACTGGAATTTGATGAAGAAGGAGCAAAATTATTTGAACAGGCAACTATTAAAAATGTAGGGAAAATCCTGGCAATTACACTTGATGGAAAGGAAATATCAGCTCCGGTAGTACAGGAACCGATTTCCAGTGGTGAAGCTTCTATAGTAGGCCAATTTAGTGTTGAGGAAGCACAAAGATTATCATTGTTATTAAGAAGTGGAGCTCTTCCTGTAGAAGTTAGAGTTTTAGAAAAACGATCTGTTGGGCCGACTTTAGGGAAGGATTCTATTAGCAGGGGCTTAAAAGCTGGCCTTGTTGGACTATTTTTAGTGTTTGTATTCATGATCATTTTTTACAAAGGATTTGGCCTTGTTGCAAATCTAGCTTTATTGATATGTATGCTTTTGATAATGGGAGGCCTGGCGATACTAAATGCTACTTTAACATTACCCGGAATAGCGGGGATAGTGTTGACAATAGGGATGGCTGTTGATGCCAACATTTTAATATTCGAGAGAATAAAGGAAGAACTTCAAATGGATAAGACTTTCAGAGCATCAATTGAAGCGGGCTTCTCTAAAGCATTTGCAACTATCTTTGATGCAAATGTTACAACACTAATTGCTGCAATTGCCCTCCTTTATTTTGGAAGTGGCCCTATAAGGGGGTTTGCGGTTACTCTTAGTATAGGTATTGTTGTTAGTATGTTTACTGCAATAGTAATAACTAAACTAGTTTTGGAATTATTAGGAAATTATCTCACTAAAGATGCTTTAGTATGACACAGCACTTGGAGGATTATTAATGGATATAATAAAAGGTACTGATATAAAATTTGTTTCTCATAAAAAAATGTTTTATACAATCTCTTCTATATTAATTTTAATTGGTATTATCTCTATGTTATTTAGAGGGTTTAACTATGGAATAGACTTTGCTGGGGGTACGCTGATACAGTTAGATTTCAAGCAAGAAAATGTTACCGTTGCTGAAATTAGAAATGTATTAGGAGAAATAAATTTTGCCAGTAGTACTATTCAATCATTGTCAGAAAATGAATTCATAATAAAAACTGCTCAAATTGAGCTTGCCGAAAGACAACACATATTAGAAGTGATTAAAGACAAGATTGGTCCTTTTGAAGTTTTGCGAGTAGAAATGGTAGGACCTGTTATAGGTGAATCCCTAAAAAAACTGACTGCTCTCGCTATTATCTTTGCTTTTTTAGGAATGATAATCTATATAACTATAAGGTTTCAATTTAAATATGCTATAACATCGATTTTAACATTAGGACATGATGTCTTGATAACCCTGGGAGTTTTTTCATTATTGCAAAAAGAAATAACTATTCCCATTATTGCTGCTGTTTTAACATTAGTAGGATATTCTATTAACAACACTATAATAATATTTGATAGATTAAGAGAGAACTTAAAATCTAAATTACGGTTGCCCTTAGAAGAGGTTATTGATTTAAGTATAAACCAAACATTAAATAGAACTATTAACACAGCACTCACTACTTTATTACCTGTTTTGGCATTATATATCTTTGGTGGAACTTTATCTGATTTTGCTTTAGTATTGTTGATCGGTATAAGTGTGGGAACCTATTCCTCTGTCTGTATGGCAGCTCCTTTGCTTTTAGAGTTAACTAAAAGAAGTAGTATGGTGCCAAAAATAGCCGCTTCTTCAGGTAATAAAAAAATAGCTGAACAGGAAATAAAAGTTACTAAAAGAGTAAAAAAAAAGAATAAATAGATTAGAATTAAATAACTTGCTTTTTTACTAGAGTATTATTTCAGGAGGATATGACTGAATGGATTTAAAAAAAATAATAAGGAATATACCCGATTTTCCGGTTAAGGGAATACAGTTTAAGGATATTACGACACTTCTTAAAGATAAAGATGCTTACAGGTATGCTATTGACCAGATTACTGAGCATTGTAAAAAAATAAAAGTAGACTATATTGCTGGAATTGAAGCCAGAGGTTTTATTGTCGGTGCACCAGTAGCATACAATTTAGGTGTTGGATTTATTCCTATTAGAAAAAAAGATAGGCTTCCATATTGTGTAGAAAAAATAACTTATCAGTTAGAATATGGTGAGAGTGCTTTAGAAATTCATAAAGATGCTTTTCACAAAGGTGATAGGATTATGGTTGTTGATGATTTGCTGGCTACCGGAGGAACTACTCTGGCAGTTTTCAAGCTTATTGAAAAACTGCATGGAACGGTAGTAGGTGCTGACTTTATTATTGAACTAGAAATGTTAAAAGGGAGAGAGAAGCTAAAAGGGTATGAAATATTTTCCCTAATAAAGTATAATATTTAAACTTTAAAATAATGGAGTATAACATATTCCAATATTCGTTTTATTAGTATATAGAAATGTATATAAAATATTTACAGATTTAACATTATTGTATAATTATAATATGCCTTATATTAAGACAATTAAAGATATTCGTTTTTAAAGAATAAAGAAAATTTACCAAGAAGTTCATAATATTCAACAATTAGACACAAGTACCTGGCTATAAATACCTGCCTTAATCAAAGTAATTTTCAACAATATTTTTAAAATGTTGATTTTTAAAACCTTCAGTATGGAATAAAAAGTGTTTTGTAATATGAAAGTTTAGGGTAAAATAACTAGAAGGTTATATAGAATTAAATAAAGATGACGATCTTATTTTTATTAAAAAAGCGTATTTTACATTTACCACATATATAAAAAACCTTTCCAACAATTTTAATTTATATTAAAATATAATCTAATAACTAATTTTGTTAAATAAAAGAGGATTATAAAAATAGATAATTCCATTACTATAGAAACCTTAATTAATAAAATTAAATCTTACAACCCGGATGCCGATTTAGATTTTATAAAAAAAGCCTATTATTTTTCACAAGAAGCTCATCAAAATCAAATAAGGTATTCCGGTAAGCCCTATTTATCGCACCCTCTAGAAGTGGCAGACATATTAGCAGATTTAAATATGGATATTATTACTATAGCAGCCGCTTTGCTCCATGATGTTGTTGAAGACACACAGATAAAACTTGAAGAAATAAAACTTATATTTGGAGAAGAGGTTGCTATGTTAGTTAATGGAGTGACCAAGCTGAGTAAAATATCTTTTCGAACCCAAGAGGAAAGACAAGCCGAAAGTTTTCGGAAGATGTTTTTAGCTATAGCAGAGGATATCAGGGTAATATTGATAAAATTAGCAGATAGGCTAAACAATATGAGTACTTTGAAGTTTATGCCAGCTGCTAAACGTTTAAAAAAAGCCCGGGAAACGTTAGATATATACATTCCCATTGCGAACAGGCTAGGATTGTATAGGGTGAAGTGGGAACTAGAAGATTATTCATTACTGAATTTAGATCCAAAAAAATATAAAGAACTGGCAAAGGCTGTTGCAAAAAGCAGAGCTGATAGAGAGCAATATATTCAATTTATTGAAAAAAAGATGGCACAGGAGTTACAAAAATTTGGCATTAAGGCAAGGATACAAGGTAGGCCAAAAAATATTTACAGTATTTACAAAAAGATGGAAAAACAGGATAAGGATTTTTTTCAAATTTATGATTTAATGGCAATCAGGATTATATGTAATTCGATTACAGATTGCTATGCCTCTTTAGGTTTTCTTCACTCAATCTGGAAACCTATGCCTGGAAGGTTCAAAGACTACATCGCTATGCCTAAATCAAATATGTATCAATCTCTCCATACCACAGTTATAACCTCTGAAGGTGAGCCATTAGAGGTGCAAATCAGAACAGAAGAAATGCATCGGATTGCTGAATATGGAATAGCTGCCCATTGGAAATACAAAAGAGAGGGAGATCATCTAAAGGATAGCAAGTTTGAAGAAAGATTGACCTGGTTAAGACAGATATTGGATTGGCAAAAAGAGTTAAAAGATCCACGAGAATTTATGGAAAATTTGAAAATAGATTTGCTGCAATACGAAGTCTATACTTTTACACCCAAAGGAGACGTAAAAATATTACCACTTGGCTCCACCCCAATAGATTTTGCTTATGCCATCCATACTGAAATTGGTCATAATTGTATCGGTGCAAAGATAAATAATAAGATTGTTCCACTTGAACGGGAATTAAAAAGTGGTGACATTGTAGATGTGATAATATCTAAAACTCCCAGTGGACCTAGCAGGGATTGGCTAAAGTTTGTTAAGACCTCTGGCGCTAAAACAAGGATTAAGTCATGGTTTAAAAAAGAATTTAGAACTGAAAATGTAGAAAAAGGGAGAACTTATGTATTAAAAGAGTTGGAAAAATACAGGGTTCCCTGGAGTTCGGAATTTGATAAAAAACTTGCTGCCATTTGCCAGCAAATGGGGTATACTGACCCTGACTCTGTATTCGAAGCAGTTGGCTATAAAAAATTAAACCCTGCCCATTTGATAAACAAACTTTTACCACAGGATAAAAAGCAGGAAGTGCTGGCCAAAGAAGAAATAGTAAAAGAGAAAAAGGTTGAAAAAGGGGTAAAAATAAAGGGAGTAGATAATATTCTGATACGATTTGCCAGATGTTGCTACCCTGTCCCTGGTGATGAAATAATTGGTTATATTACCAGAGGAAGAGGTATCACGATTCACCGTGCAACATGTCCAAATCTAAAAAATATTTCTCAAGATGAAGAAAGATTGATACAGGCTGATTGGTACGATACAGATGACAATTCTTTCCCGGTTAATATTAAAATTATTTCTGTTGATAGAAAAAGTTTGCTCTCAGATATATCGATGATACTTTCTAATAATAAAGCCGGTATTAAATATATTAAAGGTGTTGCTAATAAAAACAACATTGCTATAATTAATCTTACTATATCTGTAAATACATTAGATCACTTAAAAGAAGTCATGACTCGTCTCAGAAGCCTTAAAGCCGTAAAAGAAGTAAAACGATTAGAGGGAGATTGATAATTAATTATGAAGGTAGTAATTCAAAGAGTAAGCAAGGCTTTTGTGAAAGTAGATGAAAAAGTGATAGCACAAATTGGATATGGAATGTTAGTTTTATTAGGAGTAAAAAAAGAAGATACCAAAGAAGAAGCCGAATTATTGGCTAAGAAAACTGTAAATTTACGAATCTTTAATGATGAAAAAGAAAAGATGAATTTATCTTTGTTAGATATTAATGGAGAGATTTTAGTGGTATCCCAATTTACCCTTTATGGTAACTGCAAGAAGGGAAGAAGACCAAGTTTTGTAGATGCAGCTTTGCCAGAGAAAGCTGATCTACTTTATCAAAAATATGTGCAATATTTAAAAAGTTACGATGTTTCTGTTCAGACCGGACAATTTCAAGCGATGATGCAGGTTGAGTTAATCAATGATGGACCGGTTACCATAATTTTGGATAGCGAAGAACTATAAAACAGACAATAGGCAAAAAATAGAAGGGAAAATTTATGAGTAATAGTAAAGAAGATATTTACCTTAAAAGAATAGTGATGGGGCCACTTTCTACTAATTGCTATCTGCTTAGTTGTACTAAAACTAAAGAAACGGCAGTTATAGACCCGGCAGAGGAAAGTGACATTCTTTTAGAGTTAATAAACGATAATAAATTAGCACTTAAATATATTATAAATACTCACGGACATGGTGATCATATTGCCGGCAACAGACTATTAAAAGAAAAATATCCGGCAAAGTTGTTAATACATATTTCTGATAAAGATATGTTAACAGACCCAAAAAATAACTTATCCATTTTTACCGGAGCGCCCACTCAGTCCCCTCTTCCTGATGGCTATCTGGAAGATGGAATGAATCTTAAACTAGGATTACTAAACCTTTACATAATCCATACCCCTGGACATTCACCAGGCAGTGTTTCCATTAAAGTAAATAACATGATTTTTACTGGTGATACTCTATTTAAAGACAGTATTGGACGCACTGATCTACCAGGAGGGTCTATGACTCAAATAATGAATTCAATAAAAGAAAAACTGCTCGTCTTTGATGGGGACTATGAGATTTTCCCCGGTCACGGACCTTCTACTTTTTTAAAACAGGAAATACAAAATAACCCATGGTTAAAATAAGTCAAAACGTTTAATAAAATTAAGGGGAGACATTTATGTTGGAATATAATATAAAAAATATTGACCTGGCTGAAGCAGGGTTTAAACGTATAAAATGGGCTCAGAGCCAAATGTCGGTATTGGAGTCAATAAGAAGACGTTTTGAAATGGAAAAGCCGTTAAAAAAGATAAAAATTTCAGCATGCCTGCATGTAACGAGTGAAACCGCTAATTTAATGGTAGCCTTAAAGGCAGGTGGTGCTGAGCCAGTATTATGTGCCTCTAATCCTTTAAGTACCCAGGATGATGTGGCAGCATCATTAGTAAAGGATTTTAAGATTCCCGTGTATGCTATAAGGGGAATTGACCAAGAAGGGTATTATGAACACATAAATAAAGCCCTGTATTATGAACCAGATATAACTATGGATGATGGGGCAGACCTTGTTACATTATTACATAACGATAAGAGAAGGCTTATTGATAAAATCATAGGTGGTACAGAAGAGACTACCACCGGAGTTATACGTTTAAGGAGTATGGAAAAGAAAGGTGTTTTGCAATATCCTATCATTGCAGTTAATGATGCTCTAACAAAACATCTTTTTGATAATAGGTATGGAACCGGGCAGAGCACTATAGATGGGCTATTAAGGGCTACAAATATTATGCTAGCCGGGAAAGTTATAGTAATATGTGGCTATGGCTGGTGTGCAAGAGGTGTAGCAAATAGAGCCAGAGGGATGGGAGCAAGAGTGGTCATTACTGAAATAGATCCGTTGAAAGCATTAGAGGCCGTTATGGACGGGTTTCAGGTTTGTCGAATACGGGAAGCTGCTAAAATTGGAGATATATTTATTACTTTAACCGGGAATAAAAATGTTATTAGTAGAAAAGAATTTCTAGCAATGAAGAATGGAGCTATCCTGGCAAATGCAGGACACTTTAATGTAGAAATTGATATACCAGCTTTGAAAGAGTTATCGGTAAAAAATGAAGTTATGAAAAATGGTGTGGTTTCATATATTTTAAATAATCAGAAACAAATATTTTTATTGTTTGAAGGTCGATTATTAAACCTTGCTGCTGCCGAAGGGCATCCCGCCAGTGTTATGGATATGAGCTTTGCCAATCAAGCACTATCAGTTGAATACTTAAATAAAGAGTTCGGCTCTTTACAGAAAAAAGTTTACACTGTTCCTCAGGGCATTGATAATGAAGTTGCTATTTTAAAACTGAAAAGTCTTGGTATAAAAATAGATAAACTAACCGCAGAGCAAAAAAAATACCTGGATAGCTGGGAAGAAGGTACTTAGCACATTTGATAGATGTTGTATAACAATATTATTTCAATAAAAGATGTCGGTGGGTAATAAAAGGATGGTAAGTGCTAATGATAGTTTGTGGGAATACTTAAAAGAGGGATTTCTAAATCTAATTTACCCATTGAATTGTGAAAGCTGTGGTTCTTTAATCAAGGAATCCAAGGGCTACAGTATTTGCGACGAATGTCTAAAAAGTATCAGATTGATCACACCTCCTTTTTGCTACCATTGCGGAAAGCCTTTTTCTCCTGAAGTCAATTTTGAAGAAAAAGCTATTTGTAACGAGTGTTCAAATAAGAAACAATATTATAACTTTGCCAGATCAATTGCATATTATGAGGGTGTATTAAGAAAATGCATTCACCTGTTTAAATACCAAGGGCAGGTGAAAATAGCAAAACCATTAGCTGATTTAATTATTAATTATTTTTTAGAAAATAATTTGATCCCATTGAAAGAGATCGATTTAATTATACCGGTTCCTCTATTTAAAGATGAACTTACAAAGAGAGGTTTTAACCAGAGCGGCTTATTAGCTAAGCTAATTGCCAGTCATTACTCTATTCCCTTTTCTGAAGAATTGTTAATAAAAAAAAGAGCTAATCTTTCGCAGGTAGGTTTGACAAAAACTGAGAGAAAAGATAATGTAAAAAACGTCTATGCAATCAATGCAGATATAGAAAAAGATAACATTTTTAGCGTTTTGCTAATTGATGATATCTTCACTACAGGAGCCAGTATTGAGGCATGTTGTAAAGAATTAAATAAAACCAGGATTAAAAAATTGTATGTTTTAACACTAGCAAGAAATATATAAACAACAAAAATCATCCCTCCTTGGAGCTGTGGTTGAAAATCGATGCCAGTCGCAGGCAAAACGATCCACGTAAGGTAACGATTATTAGTTACTGAGCAT
>CAZLMD010000039.1:8134-12104 GCA_964560535.1 uncultured Atribacterota bacterium | reverse complement strand
AAGGCAAGGGACTTTGGCTCCCTCATCGGAGGTTCGAATCCTTCCACCCCAGCCATAAACTATTTTCCAATATTCAAATTAAACACTATTTAACCTCATTAATAGTTCATTATTTTTTTAAAAATTCATAATATGGAATAAATTCGACAGGATAATACTATGAATGCTGTTGTATCGATTATATTAGCAGCTGGTTACGGCAAAAGAATGGAATCTCCACTTCCTAAGGTTCTGCATCCGTTAGCAGGGCAGCCAATGGTCTCCTATTCTTTAGAATTGGTTAAAACCCCGGAAATTCAAAAAAGGATTATTATATTAGGTCATCAGATCGAAATAATCAGAGAATTTGTTAATAGCATTGATAAAGAAATAATTTGTGTTCACCAAAAGCAACAGCTTGGTACAGGTCATGCTTTGCAGGAAGCCGAGCCATATTTAACTGATTTTAATGGAACTATACTGATTTTATCTGCCGATGTACCATTACTGAAGCAATCTACAATTCATGAGATGATAGCATATCAAAAGAATAATTCCGCCTCCTGTACATTATTAACTACAAAATTAGAAAACCCCAAAGGATATGGCCGAATAATAAGAGATAAATCAGGAAAGATACTTGAAATTGTAGAACAAAGTGATTTAAAAGAAGGCCAGGACCGGGTTAACGAGATTAATAGCGGTATATACTGTTTTAATAGTAAGGACTTATTTGCCGCATTATCTTTAATAAAAAAAGATAATTTTCAAAAAGAATATTATTTGACAGATGTTATTAAGATAATGAGAGATAAGGGATCTTTTGTCGGGAGTGTTTCTGTCCAGGATCCGGTTGAAGTACTGGGTGTAAATACACAGCAAGAACTCGCCTATGTTTCTCAAATAATGTATCAAAAAAATGCCACAGAACATATGGAAAAGGGTGTTACCATTATTTCACCTGTAAATACTTTTTTGGAGAGAAATGTAATAATTGGCAAAGGGACCATAATCTACCCCTTTACCCTTATTACTAATGGGTGCCAGATTGGAAACAATAGCCACATTGGACCTTTCTCTAATATTATCAGAAGTCAGATTGGTGATGAGTCCAGAGTTTTATCTTCTATGGTTGAGCAAAGCAAAATTGGTAATAAAACTACAGTTGGGCCATATGCCCATGTAAGGCCAGAAAGCATAATTGGGGATGATGTTAGAATAGGTAATTATGTCGAAATTAAAAAAACATTTATTGACCATGGTGCCAAAGCCAGCCATATGTCATATCTTGGAGATGCGACATTGGGTAAAAATGTTAATATAGGTGCAGGTACTATCATATGTAATTATGATGGTATCAGGAAGAATCCTACTATAATCGAGGATGGTGTTTTTATTGGTAGCAATAATTCTTTGGTGGCACCATTGACTATTGGTAAAAGTTCATACACTGCTGCGGGATCTACTATTACGGAAAATATTCCCCCTTTAAGCTTAGGTATTGCGAGGTCAAGACAAAAAAATATTTTGGGTTGGGCTGAAAAGAAAAACATGGAAAAACATGATAATAAAAAAGAAAATTAATAAAGAGATGAGGAGGCAATGGAGTGATTGCTTGTAGCAATAGAGGACTTCAAATTTTTTCTGGTAATGCAAATCGGGCATTGGCTAAAGAGATTGTGGCACACCTTGGCACTGAGCTTGGGAAAGCAAAAGTATCGAGGTTTCCCGATGGAGAATTGCAAATAAAAATTGATGAGAATGTTAGAGGACAGGATGTATTTGTTATTCAGCCTACCAGCCATCCGGTACATGAACATCTAATGGAATTATTAGTAATGATAGATGCACTTCATCGTGCTTCTGCAGGAAGAATTACCGCGGTAATGCCCTATTATAGTTATGCCAGACAGGATAGAAAAACCCGTCCCAGAGAGCCTATTACTGCTAAACTTGTTGCAAATCTATTGGTTCAGGCAGGTGCGATACGTATATTAACCATGGATTTACATGCAGGACAAATTCAAGGTTTTTTTGATATACCTGTTGACCATTTAGAGGGTGCACCTATATTAGCTGATTATTTTAAGACGAAAGATTTATCTAAGGTTGTGGTCGTTTCTCCTGATGTAGGGGGTACAGCCCGAGCCAGAAATTTTGCCGGTTACCTGGATAAACCAATTGCTATTATTGACAAATACAGGTCTTCTGAAAGTAGTGTTGAAATAATGCACATAGTTGGAAATGTAAAGGACAGGACAGCTATTATAGTCGATGATATGATAGATACTGCAGGATCTATCATAAAAGGAAGTCAGGCATTGAAAGAAGCTGGAGCAAAAGAGATATTTATTTGTGCTACACATCCTGTTTTTGCAGATCCTGCCCGTGAGCGCATGGAAAAATACTGGAAGGAAGGATTATTTCAAGAGATAGTAGTAACAAACTCTATACCGGTTCCTCCTGAAAAGCGATTACCCTGTATAAAACAATTGTCTGTTTCCAAGATATTTGCAGAAGCCATAAAACGTATCCATTATAACCAGTCAATTAGCGAGCTATTCAGATAATAGCTATAAGCTGGCATTAAATAAAAATAATTTAAGAAAAAAATCTATAAATAATCTTAATAAATTTATTTATTTGTAGTATAATATTACTTTGGTTATCAAGTAGTTTAATAATAGAATATACAAATATCTTTATAGATGCTATTAAATAATCAATTATTACAAAGAATTATCGCGGAGGTGAACGAGATATGGAGCGAGTTCAATTAATGGTAGAAACTAGAGAAAAGAGTGGAAAAGAGGGGAGCAAAAAGCTTCGAAAAAACGGATATGTACCAGGCGTACTCTACTCTCCACATGATAAAGAAAATCTTCTTCTGAAAATATCAGAGAAAGATCTTTTTCGATTTTTATCTGATAAAGCACATGCACATGGAATAATTAATTTAAGGATAAAACAAGACGATAAAAAAGAAGTGACACGTTTAGCCTTGATGAAGGATTTCCAGTATGACTCTTTGAAGAAAAGAATCAATCATTTTGATTTTTACGGAGTTACTCTGAAAGAAAAAGTTACACTGGTAGTTCCTATTATTTTAGAAGGTGAGCCCATCGGTGTTAAAGAGGGCGGTATCTTAGATATCTCATTAAGGGAAATCGAGGTAGAATGCCTCCCTGTAGATGCACCAAATGCAGTAAGTATTGATATTAGTGAAATGGGTTTTAACGATGTTATTACATTACAGGACATCTCTCTACCAGATGGAGTTAAATTATTAACCGAAATCAGTCGAACTGTTGCATCTGTCATAGCTCCAAGTGTAATTGAAGAGACACCGGAAGAAGAGGGTGAAGAAGTAGATGATGTGGATTCAGATGAGGCAAAACCCAAGGATGAAGAGGCTGGCGAGTAAAAATTAGGAACAAGATATAATAAAAATAGAAAGTTATATTCAGACTAAACAGACTAAAATGAGTTAAGGTTGTGATGATGTGAATATGATTGTTGGTCTGGGTAATCCCGGGTCTCAATATAGATATACCAGGCATAATATTGGATTTCAAGTTTTAGATAAAATTGCAATAAAGATTGCTGGTAATGATTTAAAATGGAAGAAGAAATTTTTTGCCCATATCCTTAATCTTAGATATGAAGGTAAAAATATTGTTTTAATTAAACCTCAAACTTTTATGAACCTTAGTGGTAGGTCGGTAAAAGAGGTTGCTGATTATTATGATACCCCCCACAGTCAGATTCTAGCGATATATGATGACTTTAATCTGCCCCTGGGGATGTTACGTATAAGAAAAAGCGGCAGTTCAGGGGGGCATCATGGTATGGATTCCATCATAAACAGTCTTCAATCAGAGGAATTCCCACGCTTAAGAATTGGAATAAAAAATGAAGATTTATTAAAAAAAATAGATTATTCCAGTTTTGTCTTATCCAATTTTTTGCCAGCAGAAAAAGAATTGGTAGA
>CAZLMD010000039.1:0-8034 GCA_964560535.1 uncultured Atribacterota bacterium | reverse complement strand
ATAAGAATTATTCTGGCTTTGATATATTTATAATCAAAGCCTTTTCTATTTAAGGCGAAAAATATGAAATTAAGTAATTTATGGGACAAATATAGTGTCTATAATCAATTCCTCAAAGAATTTTCAGCAAAGAATAAGAAGTCTTTAATTATTGAGGGTTTGCAAGGCAGTGCACTTTCTTTTTTCATCTCCTCTCTTCTTTTAAAGGAAGAATCAAATCAACCATTACTTTATTTAGCTCAGAATATCACGGAAGCACTGCATTTATACCAGGATTTAACAAGCTTTACAGACTGGCATGACAATAATAGTATATTTATATTTCCACCATATGAGGTTTTGCCATATGATGAGTTGCCACATGATTTTCAAATTGTAAAACAAAGAATGGAGTTATTATCAAGATTATCCTATATGAAAAATCATGACAATAACAAACAGCATCTTTCCACACCTTTAGTTATTATCAGTACTTACCGGGCGATTCTTCCAAAAATGGTGTCACATAATCAATTTTACCAACAACACTTTGGATTAAAAGTAAATGAACAATTAAAAGTAGAGGATTTTTTGAGATATCTTGTTGAGCAGGGTTATCAGCCTTCAGAGTTGATTGAAGCAGAGGGGCAATTCAGCCAGAGAGGAGGGATTATAGACCTATTTTCTCTTACTGAAGAAAGCCCATTAAGAATTGAAATGGATGGTGATAGAATTGCATCTTTACGTTTTTTTAATCCGGAATCCCAGAGATCTATTAAGAAAATAGACGAGATATTATTACTACCCAAAAAAGAAACATATTCTAAGTCAGGTTTAGAAAATAAAGAGTTAGATTCTTTTTTCAGTTATTTACCCGAAAAAACCAATATAATTGTTCACCAATTATCTGATTTAAAAAATAATGTGATAGATTTTGAAAAAGAAAGTAAAAATTGTTTTTTAAATAAAAAAGCTGAAAACAAGGATGTTCTGCCACCAGATAATTATTATTTGACATGGAGCCAGGTGAAAGAGCTGATTTGCCAAAAACAACGATTAGTTGCTATAGAGTCATGGATAGAAGGTGGAGGTACTGATAGTAATGTAAATCTAATCAAAGATAACAATGTTTTTCTAATAGAAACAAAACCTGCAGAACATTATTACGGAAATCTGGAATTATTTTTTAAAAACATTAAACACATTCAGCGAGAAAAACAAAACATTCTTATTTTAACCAAAGATAAAGGGCGAGCCCTTAGATTGGCAGAAATATTTGAAGATAGAGGTTTGGTAGAATATCAGATAATGCCATTACAGGAGATAGAGTTGATTCCAGGAAAAATATGTCTTAGCTATGGATTGGTAAACCATGGTTTTTCAATACCAGATTTAAACCTTTCAGTTATTACGGAACAGGAAATATTTGGAAAACAAAGAGATAAAAGCTACAAAAAGCATAGATTTCAGGGGAAACCTTTCTATCAATTAGATGAACTCAAGATAGGGGATTTTGTAGTACATATAAATCATGGCATTGGACGATATGCAGGGATTGAATCACGTAAAACTGATGGTATCAGAAGGGATTATATCTTAATCCAGTATGCCTCAGATGATGAACTTTATGTTCCTGTAGAGCAATTATCAATGGTCCATAAATATGTAGGTGTAGGAGGAAGTCTGCCAAAACTTAACCGTCTGGCAGATAATAGCTGGAAAACAACAAAAAGAAGAGTAAAGGAATCTGTTAAAAAAGTAGCGCTGGAGTTATTTGAGTTATATAAAAAGAGGAGTAATGTCCAGGGTTTTTCTTTTTCTTCAGATACTGTATGGCAACAAGAATTGGAACTGGCTTTCCCTTTTGAGGAGACACCTGATCAAGAAAAAGCATTTCAGGATGTCAAAAAAGATATGGAATCACCCCAGCCAATGGAGCGGCTGATATGCGGAGATGTAGGGTATGGTAAAACAGAAATAGCCATCAGAGCTGCTTTTAAGGCAGTTATGGATAACAAGCAGGTAGCAGTGTTGGCTCCTACCACAATACTGGCACAGCAACACTGGGAAAATTTTTCCGAAAGAATAAAGGCTTTTCCCGTTAGAATTGAGATGCTTTCCCGATTTAAAACCAGGAAAGAACAGCAGGAGATCATTGCTGATTTAAAAAACGGCAATATTGATATTATCATAGGTACACATCGTCTTGTTCAGAAAGATATAATCTTTAAAGATCTGGGTTTACTTGTTGTTGATGAAGAACAGAGATTTGGGGTAAATCATAAAGAACGAATTAAAAAGATTAGAGAGCAGGTAGATTCTTTGACTCTCACTGCAACTCCGATTCCTAGAACAATGTACTTTTCCTTGACCGGTATTAGAGAGATGAGCATTATAAATACACCGCCCGAATTGAGGTTACCCATAATTACATTTTTTAAGCCAAAAACTGATAATATTGTCAGAGAGGCGATAAATCGCGAGCTGAGCAGAGGTGGCCAGGTTTATTATGTTCATAATAGAGTTCAGGATATTGATGAGATAGCTGAAAAGTTAAATATCCTGGTCCCTGAAGCAAAAATAGTTGTTGCACATGGTCAAATGCCTGAAGATCAGCTGGAAAGTATAATGGTTGAATTTTTTAATAAGAGTTATGATATCCTGGTTTGTACCACAATAATAGAAATAGGATTAGATATACCTAATGTCAACACTATAATTATAGATGATGCCCACAAATTTGGCTTATCACAGCTATATCAGTTAAGAGGAAGAGTTGGCCGTAGTAGCCGGAGAGCATATGCTTATCTTCTTTATCCTCCCCAAAAATCATTAAGTGATAATGCAAAAAAAAGATTGGATGCAATAAGGGAGTTCAGTGATCTGGGGTCTGGTTTTCGGCTGGCAATGCGAGATTTGGAGATAAGGGGAGCAGGTAACTTGCTGGGTAAAGAGCAGCATGGCTTTGTCAGTGAAGTCGGGTTTAGCTATTATTGTCACTTATTAGAAGAAAGTATCAAGCAAATCAGCAATGTAGATATGGTTATAGATTCAGAACAAGCATCTGAACCGAAAATTGAAGTCAAGATAGATAGTTATATACCAGAGTACTATATCTCCAATCCGGAACTGAGGATTAACTATTACCAAAGGTTAAGTCAAATAAAAACTGAGGATGAACTGGACGATATAAGAAAAGAACTGCAAGATATTTACGGATATTACCCGGAAGAGGTAGAGAATCTGTTGTTAGTAATGCAATTGAAATTAATGCTCAGCAATATAGGTGTAACTAATGTAGAAATTACAGCTTACCATGTTTTAATAAAATACTATATAAATTCACCTGTTGCTGTAAAGATTAAAAATGAGTTAAAGAATTTTTCTAAAAATATAAACCATATTCAGAAGAGTAACCATTATCAATTAAGATTTGTTTTAGAAAGAGGAAAAAGTCCGGTTAAATCTAACAGCGCATTATACCAGTTTCTATCTTTTATGGAAGAGATGCTATTAGATAAGGTAATTAATAATGGATAAATGCTATAATTAGCATAAATCTAGTATTAAATTTATAAATATTTTATATTTGCTTTAAATGTTATTAAATATTTAATATTATAATATAGTTAACGGCATGTGACACAATTGGATTAAAAATATTCCGGCTATAAACAGATGTTTTTAATTACTACTTAACCAAGCCCTGATAACTATTTTTTAAAAAGTAGATATTTTATGTTATCTAACATAATTGACATAGCGAAAGATGCTTTTTTATAAGACTTTTTTATTTATAGGAATAATAGATAAATGTTTAAAAATATATTGTTTTCACACTAAACAAAAAACATATCATATAAAGAAATATTATTTATTAGAAATCTTTGCAACATAGTAAAAAGGAGAGCTAGTTTAATGCATGAGAAGGAAAAAGAATTGTTTTCAGAGTTGATCTCTATTGTAACACGCCTTAGAGGGCCAGATGGTTGTCTGTGGGATCAAAAGCAAACATTAAATTCTATGGCAATCAATATAATCGATGAAGCCACGGAAGTAAAACAAGCAGTAGACAACAATGATCATGAAAACCTATGCGAAGAACTTGGAGATGTGCTTATGGATGTACTGATAGAGATAGAGATTGCTAAAGAATCCGGATTGTTTGATTATAAACAGGTCTTAGAAGGTGCAAAGGAGAAATTTATTCGCCGTCATCCACATGTTTTTGGTGATGTTCAAGTCAATAATGCTGAAGAAGCTCTTTCAGTTTGGAAAAAGATGAAAGAGCTAGAAAAAAAGCAAAAAAGTTTATAAAAATAAAATCATCCTGTTTTTTATCTTTATATTTGAAGGGAGGTTTAAATGCAACTATTGATATTATCCGGTAAAGAAAAGTTGAGAAAGTTATTCTGGTTTTTAACATTGATAGGGGTAGCTATTTATTTTTTATTGTCAATACCATTAAATGTTTATTGTTCAGAAAATTTAAGCTTAAGTATAGATGAATGTATAGAAATTGCTTTAGAGAATAATCTGGGCTATCAGATTTCTCAGAGCAAAGTAGAAGTAAAAGAAGAGCAAATAAAAGAAGCCAGAGGAGCTTCAAAAGTAAAAGCCAAATTTCAGGGCGGTTACATAAGAATGAATGACTCCCCTGATATGGACAAGATAACTGAAGGTGATTATAGTTATCTATATTCTTCCGGTCAGGCAGCACCGATCGTTTCTTTTAATATTTCTAAAATATTATATAGTGGTGGTAAATTAAAAACTTTTATTGAACAGGCAGAAGCAGAAAAGTCTATTGCCAAAAATGAATTGGAAATAAGTAAACAGGAGCTGATTTATAAAGTAACTGAAGCTTATTATAGGGTATTACAGGCAGAAGGATTGAATAAGGTGAGTGAACAGGCTTTAGCACAGATCAAAGCACACCTTAATACATCTCAGTCCCTACTAGCCGAGGGAATGATCGCTCCTATAGATTTAAACAGAATTAATTCCCAGCTTTCCAATTTGGAACACAACCTTATCAGAGCTGAAAATGGTTATATGCTTGCAATATATAATTTGAATGCTACTATGGGGATTCCTTTGGAGACCAGGATCAAGCTGCACAATAGCCTCTCATATGAAATTTGTGAAATAACTATAGAAGAAGCCCTGGAAACTGCCAGACAATATAGGCCTGAAATACACAATATAAAAGAGCAGAAGGTCATAATGGATGGAATGGTTACTCTGGCAAAAAGCAATAGATTACCACAGGTTGTTATGAATATGGAATCTGGCATAACTGGCTGGAAGGTAGCAGTAATGGGGGAAATTCCTATCTTCGATGGTGGTGTAAATAAATCAAAGATAAAACAGGCAGAAATAAGCCTATCTCAGGTAGAACATAGTGAAAAACAGGTTGAACAATTAATAGAGTTTGAGGTTCGTTCTGCCTATCTCAGCATGAAGGAAGCAGGGAAATTGGTTAAAGTAACAGAACAGGGTATCATAGATTCTCTGGAAAGTTTTCGTATCTCCCAGGTAAAATATAACGAGGGAATTGCCACAAATATTGAAGTAATCGATGCCCAGAGCGCTCTAATTGAAGCCGAAACCAATCATCTAAATGCCTTGTATAATTACAATACCAATCGGACTGCTTTAATAAAGGCTATGGGTTTATTATGGTTTACTTATCAATAAAAACAGTAAACCATATAACATATCAAATATAAATAAGAAAATTTACTAATCTTCTTTCTATTTAAATGTATTAACAAAATACTTTTTATAAAAAGGCGATAAAGCTGACTTATATCTGTTTTGGGGAAATATTGTTCCTAAATGAACATCCAAGGAAGGGAATTTTTTATGAAAGTTACCAAGCGTAGAATATTTTATTTATTAATCATTATAATGGCTATTTTTCTGTTTATTCAGACTTCAAACCGAATTTATAAAAAAAGACAGGAGATAGCTTCATCGCCTCAGATCCAAGTAGAAAGGATTATTCCTGTACAGGTTACACGTGTACAACGGGGAGAAATTAAATCATTCTTAACCGTATCAGGATTAATTGAACCAAAGGAAATAGTTCGAGTCTTTGCCAAAAATCCCGGTCAGGTAAAAGATGTACTGGTACATGAAGGCGATCTGGTAAAAAAAGGAGACATATTGATGCACCTTGATGATGAACAGATACGCCTACAGGTAGCTCAGGCAAAGGCAAATTTGGATGTGGTGCAATCTTCTCTGGAAAAGATCAAAGCTGGTGCCAGGCCGCAAGAGATAAGCCAGGCAGAAGCGGCAGTTCATCAAGCAAAGATAAATCTGGATAGTGCTGAAGAGAATTATCAAAAAATGCAGAAACTATTCTCAGAAGGTGCAGTTTCAGAGCAGCAACTCGATCAAAATAAAAATAACTATGAGATCGCCAAGGCTCAATACCAGGTTGCATCTGAAAGTTTTAAGCTGGTTACCGAAGGAGCCTCTCTTCAAGACATAAAAACAGTTGAAGCACAGGTCAGGCAGGCTCAATCTGCTCTAGAGCTGGCTCAATCTCAACTAAATAATAGTATTGTCAAGGCACCTATGGGAGGGAAAATTACTTCTATTTCAGTGAAAACTGGAGAGCTGGTCTCCTCTGCAATGCCATTATTGTCAATTTTGGATACAGATGAATTATTTGTCAAAACAGGGATATCTGAAAAAGATATTGCTTCAATTCACATTGGGCAGGAAGCAGAGATATTCATTGATGCTTTTTCTGGTGATAGTTTCCTTGGAGAAGTGGCTAGTAAAGGTGTCATGGTAGATCCTGGTTCTAAAACTATGGAAATAAAAATAAAAATTGTAAATCCACATATTGACATACCAGTTGGAATGTTTGCCAGAGCAAATATTCTTATTGCAAATAATCCTGATACTCTGATCATACCATCTACTGCACTGACCAGAAGGAGTGAGGGGTTGCATGTCTTTGTATTGGATGAAGATGATGATACCGTAAGAAAAAGATCTATTAATACCGGAATAACCCAGGGCAATCAGGTGGAAGTTATAGAAGGCTTACAAGAAGATGAAATCATTGTGATATTAGGCAATATTGCTTTAGAAGAAGGTGATCGAGTAAGAATAGCCAACAGAGAGGTTGTAGAATGAACCTGTCTAAATTTTCCATAAAACGACCTGTAACTATTCTAATGCTTTTTATTGCTTTAACAGCCATTGGCTTTGTATCTTACCAAAGACTTGGCCTTGATTTGCTGCCAGATATGTCTTTCCCTATATCGGCTGTAATGGTTTCATATCCCGGGGTTGCTCCTGAAGAGATAGAAACATTGATTACTATTCCTCTGGAAGAGGTGTTGAGTACTATTCACCGTATTGACAAAATAAGTTCAATTTCTCAAGAAGGAAGTTCAATGTTGCTTCTATCCTTTCAATGGGGAACTAATATGGATATCGCCTCTTTGGAAGTCAGGGAAAAGATTGACCAAATAAAAGGCATAATCCCTGAAGGTGCCAGCGATCCAGGTGTTTTTAAATTTGATCCCTCTATGATTCCAATTATGGTATTAGGAATGAACTCAGAACAATACAGGCTTGATGAGCTCGAAAAGTTTGCCAGAGATATAGTAAAGCCACGATTGGAGAGACTGGAAGGAATTGCCTTAGCCTCGGTCAGTGGTGGTCTGCAACGTGAAATATTAGTTTCTGTAGATAATAGAAGGCTTAGAGATAATAATTTAACATTAGAACATATTGTTATGGCTTTAAGAAGTGAAAACATCAATTTACCTGCAGGAACTTTAAGAGAAGGTAATATAGATTTTCTGATCAGAACATTAGGTCGTTTTCGAAGTATTGAAGATATTGAAAATGTAATAATATCAAACATTCAGGGAAATCAAATTTATCTTAAAGAAATTGCCCGGGTAACGGACACCTTTAAAGAGCAGGGTGTAGAAGCATATATTAATGGTTTTCCCGGTATTTCTTTCAGTTTACAAAAAGAATCTGGCACAAACTCGGTGATTGTAGCAAACAGGGTGTCCA
>CAZLMD010000038.1:7472-13157 GCA_964560535.1 uncultured Atribacterota bacterium | reverse complement strand
AAAGCTCCTGCAAAAGCACTTATTATCATTGACAATTCAGGAGACATTTTCAATAGTTGTAAAGCCAAAATATAGACTACAACAATAACTCCTAAAATTATACTTGTTTGTAAAAACACTTTATCGCCCCCTTACAATGCACTTTCATAAAAAATAATTATTTATTAGTCAGTAATACATCATTTGGGGTGAACCTTTTAAAAGGCTCACCCCTTTTTAATTATTTTACAGTAACATTTATTATATGTTTTAGTATGTTATGTTTTAGTATGTTATGTTTTAGTGGAAATACCTATTCTTTACCCAGATTTTCAGCATCCCATTCTTTAACAGCTTCTAGCCACCAATCTGGATATGCAGGTCTTGATTCACCCAAAATTCCACCATCCATATATTTGGTAACAAGATGGTCAGCAAACTTCCACCATTCTTTTACAGTCTTGTCTCCGGTCTGGACAACATAATTAGTCAGGTATTGTCTGGCTAAGTCTGGATCATCTTTATATATTTCAAGAGCAGTTGCTTCAATATATGGTTGTAAAGCAAACATTTCACCCATCAGCTCATCACGTTTTTCTCTGATATCCTGTATCATATAGCTGAATTTGAGGTTTGCCCAGTTGGAGATAAAGTTACTGGCCCAGTACATACTATTTCTATCTACATCAATACGAGTCTGGTTTAACCATGAGTCTGGTACCTGAGTAACACCACAATACAGAGGCATCTGGATACTTGTTGCTGTTTTATCATAGCCAAACCACATCAAACCACCAATATGAGGAGGCATCCAGTCTCTGGCAATGGTAACCAAATTATAGGTACATGATTGACTGGAGAATGGGGTACTAAAGAACCCACCACCATATCTCTCTGGCATTCCCCATGGTCCTCCGGCCATGCTCTTGGTCAGATCAAGTTCTTCATATTCAATACCTTCCCAGAAATCTTTCTGTATTTCCATTATCTCTTCTAATGTTAATTTGCCCTTATCAGGTTTGACTGAGAATGGCCATCTTTCACGTGTAAGGAAATCTTCCTTATCTTTTATCATAGATGGTGCTACCAGCTGTATGAAACGGTTTTCTCTGGGGTTAACTCCTCTGGATACTGTGTATGCTTCCCATACACGGAAGGGTTCATCAGAGTCAGGATCCCAATACCCGAGATCTTCGGCCAGTGAGTAGATATTTGATGAAGCCATGAAAAATTCTGTATTGTCGAGGTCAATTTCAGCAATTCTTCCACGGTTCACATTAAAAGAAATTTCATCATCAGGAACTCTTTGAGCAACCCATACTGCTCCCGGTCTACCACAATCATAGTACCAGTCCGCTCCACCACCATAGATTTCAAACCACCATGCTTCATTGGGGTCAGTAACTGACCATGCTTCAGCACCATATGTAGCAGCATAACCATATTCTTCGGCTATTGCAGCAGCAACTTCAATTGCTTCTCTGGCTGTTTTAGCTCTTTGCAGGGCAAATACCATCAGCTGGTCTGTATCCATAATACCATTTGGATTAGCCAGCTCGGGTTTTTGGAAGATAAGTTCGTCACTGATAAAGACTGAGTGTTCATTCATAAATGGAAATCCGGAATGGAAGTAAGTATATGTTTCTTCAACTTGAGGAATTTCTCCAGCCTTAACTATATCCCTTGGGGGAATACTGGTATTAGCAAATCTGTAAAGATAGACAGGTGCCATGGTGCCAGGTTCATGTTTTTCGCCAGGGACAATGACTATGTTAGGATCACACCAGCCTTGCTGTTCACCCGTGTTTATGATAGCACCTAAGGTGTTGGAGTCTTTTCCATAATTTATATTGGTACAACAAAGGGCATTTATACTTGTCAAGATTAGAAGTGAGAGTATCAAGCTGACAGGAACTAAAATTCTAAATCTACTTTTCATAAATCCTCCTTTTTCAATTACCTTTAACTTTTTTAAAACATATTAAATTTTTACCTATAATTTGTGTCCGTTTGCAGTATTAAAACCTTTTGCCCTTGATTCCCTCCCTTCTCTATTGAGGGGGTGGATCCATCAATAAATCCACCCCACTGCTATTTGTTTTATAAAACAGTGTTGCTATTTTTAGTAATTATCGACAGAAGTCCTGTTAGCAACACATTTATTTATAACAAATTATTTATCCTTGAAGAACTCTTCGACGTATTTTTCTCTAAATTCTTCTTCTAACTCCCACCAGTATTCAGGATAATCTAACCATGGTCCACCTACTATGCCACCATCAACATATTTCGCTAGCATTTCATCACCAAAATCTCTCCAGTAGTCCACAACTCTGTTAGCTGTATCAACTGAGTATCTTGTGAGGAAACGTATGGCTAGATCTGGATCTTCCTCATACAGGCTTACAGCTGCAGCTTCTATGGCAGGTTGTAAATCAAACATATCTTTCATCAGGTATTCTCTGGCTGCTTTTATGTCTTCAATCATATATCTATGACAGATATTTGCCCAGTTACTTACAAATGTAAATGGCCAGTAAGCACTTTCTCTCTGGTAATAATGACGTGTCTGATTATTAAATGATTTTGGCAGTTCAGTAATTCCACAATACAGAGGCATCTGTACACTGGTATGAGGCTTATCAAATCCAAACCACATCAAACCACCAATAGGATCTGGTAACCAGTTTCTAGCTTGTGTAATGAGGTGGTATGAGGCTGAGGGTTGTGAGAGTTTCCAGGGCAGTACAAAGTTCCAAATTCTATCAGGGCTTCCCCATGGACCGGCAAGGGGTCCTACCGTTGGGTCAAGATGAGTCCCTTCAAGATAATTTTTCTGAATTTCCATTAAATCGTGTACAGAAAGTTTCTTGTCAGGTTTAACTGAGAAAGGCCATCTTTCCTGATTTGGATCAGGGTTCAAAGAAGGAGCCACCAGGCTCATAAGAGTCCATTCTCTGACATTGGGTCCGGTTCCTTCAGGTCCATATGCGGCAAACACTTCATACCAGACAAATGGTTCACCTGGTTCCCAAAAGCCCATATCTTCAGCCAGGGAGTATATATTGGAGGAACCCATGAAATAATCTGTATCATCAAGGTCTATTTCAGCAATTCTGCTTCGGTTTTCATTAAAAGCAACATGGTCATCAGGAACTCTCTGGGCAACCCACACTGCTCCAGGTCTACCACTTCCAGGATACCAGTCTGCTCCACCACCAAAGACTTCAAACCACCATGCTTCATTGGGGTCAGTTACTGACCAGGATTCAGGTCCACCGTAATTGGCGGAATATCCGTACTCTTCTGCTAAAGCTCCGGCTACCTCAATTGCTTCTCTGGCTGTTTTAGCTCTTTGCAGGGCAAATACCATCAATTGGTCAGAGTCCATGATTCCATTAGGATTAACCAACTCCGGTTTACCATCTGGCAGGTACTCATCACTTATAAAGACCTGGTATTCATTCATAAATGGAAATCCGGCATGGAAGTAGGCATAGGTCTCTTCAACTTGTGGAATTTCTCCAACTTTTATAACCGGAACAGATTCAGGTGCACCGTCTTGATACAAATTTAAATAGACTGGTGCCATGGTGCCGGGTTCATGTTTCTGTCTTGGAACGATTACGATATTTGGATTACATGCCCCTTCTTGTGATCCCATATTCATTACAGAACCATCAGCGGAAGCATCTTTTCCGACACTCATATTAGTGCAGCCAAAAGTAGTTAAGTTTGCAAAGATCAGTATCAGTGCCATCAAGCTTACTGATATTAAAACTCTATACTTAGATTTCATGAAATTCTCCTATTCTTTGATAATTTTCTTTCTATTAGCTTAATTTCTTTACTCTACTTCTTTTCTGGTAAATACTGGTTACTTTTTTATAATCACCTCCTGTCTTTTTCACTGTTAGTAAGCTAAGGTCAGTTAGGTTTTTATATATAGAAGATGCATCATACCAACAGCAATATATTGTAGAAAAACATCAATGATCGATAAATATCAGCTAAATTAGTAATTATCTAAATTAATGAGTAATTTCTTCTATTCTATTAAATATTATCTTCCTTCCTTAATTATCTTTTTTGGTCCTAGTTACAGGCAATATTTTAAGAATATTGCCTGTAACTGTTAATACCATACTTATTGTAGTGCTAGTATACTTATATGCTTTAATTCTTATTCAATCATTCACATGGTAAATTAATATGCAACTGCATGATAGCTTCTAAAAGGTTCAGCACCACCCATTAACACACCAGTTTCACTATCTAAAGCAACACCGCTAGGTCCACAAAAGAACGTTGCAGTTCTAATATAGTGTCCCTTCTCCCACAATTTTTCACGTATCTCCCAGGGTAGTCCGCCTTCAAGCTGTGTTTCATTACCAGAACCAAATCGTACCCTGGGTGCCTCTATAGCCTCTTGGATACCCAAATCATAATCAATCATTAACATTAATAGTTTAGCTAAGCACTGTGCTATCTGGGTTCCACCCGGTGAGCCTATCCCAGCGAAATATTTTCCATCTTTCAGTACAATTGCTGCTCCCATCTGGTTTTCAACTTTTTTGCCCCCTTCAGGATAATTAGGGCCATTGAGAGGTTCTAAATCATAGAAACAGCCTTCATTATTTAATATTACCCCAGTTCCGGGGACAACGTTCAGACTACCCATAAAGTCTCCAATTGTCTGAGTAATTAATACTACATTATGGTTTTTATCTATTACTGCAATATTACTGGTCGATTCTCGGGTATTCTTACCAAAATTAACATTATCTTTATTAAGGATTGCTATACTCTTTGCCAGTTCTTCAACTAATGTATCTGGACGAAGTTTATCTAAAGGAACAAATCTGTTCAAGTTTATATTTTCTGCAATCCTCTTAGCATATTCTTTTGATGTTAATACTTCATATGGAACATCATTGAAGTCAGGGTCTCCATAATAAGCAGTTCTATCAGCAATAGCTACTCTGCTGGCTTCTATCATCAGATGGATACATTCAGGAGAATAAAGTCCCAAATCTTTCATGCTAAAATTCTCCCAGATATTGAACATAGTTAAAATGACAGGTTGATAGTTTTGATTTTTAACCACAAAAATCTCGTATTCATCTCGATATGTGGTACTGAGCAAGTCTCTCCATATAGGTCTATAGCTGGCAAATTCTTCCTTGGTAAACCTTTGCCCATTATCATTCAAATATTCAATAATCTTGTCACCAAGCTCCCCTTTATAGAAAACATCAGGTCCTTCCTTTGCGATTAATCTATATGTATCAGCTAGATCCGGAAATTTTAATTTTTCACCTAATTCAGGTACACGTCCGTCGGGCATAAATATTCTCGCCCATTCAGGAACAATTGGTGCATATACTTCATTATTAGCAATACTATCGCGAAGGAATGGATAAACAGAAATCCCCTGTTCAGCATACTCTATGGCAGGTTGCAATGCCTCTGCAAGACTTATGGTACCATATTTATCTAAAGCCTCTGCCCATCCTGCAAGAGTTCCAGGAAATATTGTTTGAAGAACGCTTCCTGGCTCAGGCGGAGAAGGTGGTGTACCCCACTGATCTATAGTGAAAGCCTTAGGCATACCTCCTCCCCAGTCAAGACATTTTACTTCCCCCGTTTCAGCATCATACATCATCATTATTCCATGGCCACCAATGTTGCTTGCCATGGGTTCTG
>CAZLMD010000038.1:5181-7372 GCA_964560535.1 uncultured Atribacterota bacterium | reverse complement strand
ATTTCATTTAGTTCAATACTTTCTTCAAAAACCTTTAAAGGAATATCGTTCTTCTTAGAAATTTCATCAAATCTTCCATCAAGGTTACCATCACTCCTGACAATCAAATAATCAACTCTTGGACCAACTAAATCTATTGATTGTTCACAAGCGCCACTTCTTCTAGCTTCACCTTCAATATGGAACCCTAAAATTAACATACCCTGGTTTCTGGCTTCTTCAATAACACTTTCTACTCGCGCTAATTCATCATTTATCTCTATTCCCGCTGCTCCCATTCCCTTACCAGAGGTGCCCATTGTAACAATAAGTGTCTTATATTCTTTTGCCTTTAAATCTTCTACTCTAGCCAGATTTAAATAATCATTGTCAATCTTGTTTCTTCTACAAATTACGCTGATTGATACGGCCCCGGGGCTCTGTCCGGCGGTAGTAACAATTACAGGTAGTTCACCTTTGGGGAGGGGGGTTTCGTCAGCTCCCACAGTATTGCTTAAAGCAAAAAGTGCCAGAATAACAAAAAATAGGGTAGTAAAAATATATGCAACACGATTTATTCTTTTGTTTAAAACATGGTTTATATACATACTTGTACTCCTTTGTTAATAATATAGATTTTGTTTACTCGAACTATCAAACAAAACATTTAGGTTAAGTTATCTCTATAATTCTGATAATACTTCATCTAAAATATCTATTGCTTTATCAAGCTGCTGATCCTCAATGACTAAAGGAGGCTGTATTCTCAACACATTCCCATGAACTCCTCCCACGCCGATGAGTAGACCTTTTTCTCTACATAAAGCTCTGATCTTTCCAGCTTCTGCTGCGGCAGGAGTTTTTTCTTTATCTTTAATCAGTTCAACTCCTACCATCAAGCCTTTACCTCTAACGTCTCCAATCCAATGGTGTTTCTTCATGAGTTCATCTTTTATTCTTTGCATAAAACGGTTGCCTTTTTCTAATGCTTTTTCTGGGATTTTTTCATCCACTAAAAAATCAATATTTGCAATAGAAGCTGCACAGGATACCGGATTACCTCCGAAGGTAGATAGATGGTCACCTGGTTTGAAAGACTTTGCTATCTCATCTCTGGTAATAAAAGCACCTAATGGGAATCCATCGGCAATACCTTTTGCCATAGTCATAATATCCGGCTCAACATCAAAATGCTCAATAGCGAATAGTTTTCCAGTCCTTCCGAAGCCTGATTGAACCTCATCAGTAATAAATAGAATATTAAATTCATCTAAAATCTTTTTAATTTCTTTAAAATATTCATCTGGAGGAACAATTATTCCACCTTCACCCATCACTGGTTCTGCAATAAATGCAGCAACTGAACCACTTGTTTGAAAATCTATAACATCTCTTAGATATCTGGCACATTTTAAGTTACAACTATCTCTTTCTAATTCAAAGGGGCAGCGATAACAGTAGGGGGCGGGAGAAAAAGCGATACCCGGTAAGAATGGCCCGCCTTTAAATTTTCTTTTTCTGTTTCCAGTAATACTGAGTGTGGCATTAGTTCTTCCATGGAATGAGCATTGTAAGGCGATAACTTCGTAATTTTCTGTAAATTGTTTGGCAACCCTTAAAGCACCTTCAATAGCTTCGGCTCCACTATTGGAAAAGAATGTCTTATCGAGTTTTCCGGGGGTTATTTGAGCTAATTTTTCTGCTAATACTGCAGGTGGTTCTGAATAATAAACATAAGCACAGCAATGTACCAGCTTATCTATTTGATCTTTTGCGGCTTGAATTACTTTTGGATTTCTATGCCCAGCATTGTTTACTGCAATGCCTGCAAAGCAATCGATGTACTCTTTGCCATCTGTAGCGTACACCATAGACCCTTCTGCATGGTCAATGACTACATCTTCCATCTTGTTAACAAAATACAGGTTGACATACTTGTCATACTTTTGCTTTATGTCCATACACCTTCATTTAACCTCTCTTCTTTTATTTTTTTAATTATGTTTTAAGGTATTTTTGAAATACCCAAGTATTGCAAATGTAAAAATATCACAATGTTAAAGGTTAAAGAAAAATTATCAACCAAAAACTATAATTTTTAATTAAAGACCTATAAATGTAAGTTGCTTAGACTGGTCAGTGTGTGTACTGTTATTGTTATTTTGTTTGTTAGAAGTTATTTAAAAAGTACTAATGGGAAAAATATACTGTA
>CAZLMD010000038.1:3425-5081 GCA_964560535.1 uncultured Atribacterota bacterium | reverse complement strand
ACTGTATATGTATACTGCTATTAATATAATATCAACGCGGTGTAATGTCAATATTGTTTTTAGAAGAGTTGCTTATAAATCCAGCACTTCCTTCATAGAATATAAGCCTTTTTGCTGATTTAAAATAAAATGAATTGCTTTCAGAACCCCATCTGCAAAGGCTTCTCTGCCATACGCCTTATGAGCAATTTCCAATCTCTCACCGGTAGAATTAAAGATAATAGTGTGTTCTCCGTTTATGTTTCCAGACCTTACAGCATGTATCCCTATTTCCCCCACTTTTCTCGGTCCTATATCGCCCAACCTACCATATACAGCTTTTTCCAACAGACTGATTCCTTTCTCTTCTGCAATAATCTCAGCAATTTTTTTAGCAGTTCCACTGGGAGAATCTTTTTTATAACGATGATGTGTTTCGATTATTTCTATATCATAAGTATCATCCAGAATAGATGACACTTTTCTCACCAATTCAAATAAAAGGTTTACAGCAAGAGCCATATTTGGTGAAAGGACAATTGGAATTGACTGTGAAGCCCGTTCTATTATATCAATCTGGTCATGAGAAAAACCAGTTGTACCTATTACTGTAGCCTTTTCAGCAAGCTTACTAATACTTAGATTTGAAATGCTCACTTCCGGATTAGTAAAATCAACGACCACATCACAATCATTTATTACATTTTCAAGTTTATTATCTACTAATATGCCAGTCTCCCCTATACCAATTATTTTACCCCAATCTTTGCCATAAGCAGAATGCTGTGCTGATTCAACTATCCCTACTAATTGTAATGATTTATCATTATAAATATATGTAGCTGCCAGGGAAGCCATTTTCCCACAACCACCACATACCACAACTCTATTCATATTTTATTTCCCCCATAATCCGAATGTTTTTAAATCTTCTTTCAATCTTTTCAAGCTATTTTCTTCCATATCTGTCAACGGTAATCGTAAGATCCCAGATGGCAGCCCCATTATCCTGGCTGCTGTTTTTACTGGAATAGGATTGGTTTCATAAAACATTGTTCGGCTTAATGGATATACTATATTTTGAAATATCTTCAACGATTCTTGACAATCATTTTCTTGAAATGCTTTAACAAGCAAGGACACTTTATCAGGTATAATATTTGCTACTACAGAAATAACACCTTTTCCGCCAATAGACATTACTGGAGGTATAAGCTTATCGTCCCCTGACAATAATGTTATTCTACCTCTACAGAGATACATTATTTCAGCCATCTGTTCCAGGTTACCACTCGCTTCTTTCACTGCCACTATGTTTTTAAATTCAGATAACCCGGCAAGAGTAGAAGGTAATAAGTTTACTCCAGCACGTGAAGGTATGTTGTAAACAACCATAGGGATATCGATTTGTTCTGCAATAACCTTAAAGTGTTGATAAAGTCCTTTTTGAGTAGGTTTATTGTAATAAGGTATAACCAGAAGTACTCCATCAGCACCCATATCTCGTGCACTGGCAGTAAGCTCCAGCGCTTCTGCGGTAGAATTAGAACCCGTACCGGCTATTACAGGGATCCTTCCGGCAGCTGCCTTAACAGTTATCTCAATCACCTTCTTATGTTCGTCATGTGTGAGAGTAGGAGATTCTCCTGTTGTCCCACATGGCACTATGCCATTAGT
>CAZLMD010000038.1:0-3325 GCA_964560535.1 uncultured Atribacterota bacterium | reverse complement strand
GGTAATATTCTTGTATCTTTTACCAAACGCGGATCAGCAGATGCTACACCAGGGGTATCCGTAACTATAATAATCTCATCAGCATTTATAAAATTACCCAGAGCAAAGGCAGTTATGTCACTTCCGCCCCTACCTAGAGTAGTAATATGTCCACCTTCTATGCTGCGCCCTAAAAAACCACATACAATTGGTATAATATTTTCTTTTAATAATGGCTCTATATATTTTTGACATTGTTCTTTGCTTTTTTCAGAAAGGATGTTTGCCTCTAGTAAATTACTGGAATCGGTAATCAATGGGAAGTCCGGTCTGGTAGGGTCAAAAACAGACGCCTTGACGCCTTTTGCTTTTAAAGCAGAAAACATTAATCTGGCACTCATTCGTTCACCAAAAGAGATAAATTCATTATAATCTTTTTTATCGTAACCAGATTTAGTTACTTCTTCTAACAAAGATATGAGATTATCCGTAGTACTGCCCATTGCAGATACAACAACTAATATTTCATTTCCTTCTCTCATTTTTTTTACAATTGATTTGGTAGCTTTTTCCATTCTTTCAGTATCCTGAATGCTTGTTCCTCCAAATTTTACAACAACTCTCATGGTAATCACCTATCTTTTCTTAATGATTTATTTACTTGCCTAACCGTTTCGTTATTTTATTAATAATTTATTGTATGATTTCATTAGTACTTAAAAAGAGGAAATCTATTTAATATTGCGAGTTATCTTTACTTACAATTACAATTTTTTAACTTTCCTATTCCTTTTTTTGTTTATAACAAAATTATGAATTATTTGGCTTGGCAATATTGAACTTTATTTTATATGTGTTATATATTTCGTATAATTATTTTTATAAGAATTTTTTACTAATACAAGTATCTATTTTCTTACCAGATATCTTTTGAATTAAATAATTAAATAGACACTATTCCTGAGAATACACTTTCAGCCGGTCCTGTCTTGTAAATATTTCCATCTTCTGCCCATTCAATTTTCAAACTTCCACCCTTTAAATATACTTTAGTTACATTTTCCACCCTTTTGTTAAGCACTCCTGCCACTACCGCAGCACTCGCTCCTGTTCCACAGGCCATTGTCTCCCCAACTCCCCTTTCCCATACCCTTATTTTCATTTCATGGCTGCTTAAATTCTCAACAAACTCTACATTTGTTTTTTCCGGGAAAAGATGATTTTTTTCAATTATTGGTCCAATTTCAGCTACCGGAAAATTATCTACATCTTCAGTGAAAACAACACAATGAGGATTTCCCATGGAAACACAGGTTACTTTAAGATATTGGCCATTTTCTAAAAATATTGTTTCATTAATAACCTGTCGGTCAGGGTTTCCAATCATTGGGATATTCTTTTTGGTTAAATGAGGTTTACCCATATTAACCTTCACACCTTTGATTGCACTAGGTTTTTGTTCATCAAAAATTAGTTCAGGAATAATAACTCCAGCCAGAGTTTCTATGGAAAATTTGCTTTTATTGATTATTTTATTTTCATAAACATGTTTGGCAAAACAACGGATCCCATTCCCACACATTTGGGCTTCGCTTCCATCGGCATTAAATATTCTCATTCCAAAATCGTATTCATGTGAAGGAAGTATCAAGATTAGACCATCTGCTCCAATACCAAAATGTCGCTCACATAGTTTTTTTGATATTTCTCCTAAATCTAAATAGTCAGGAAGAATTTTAGAATAAAAATCCATTAGAATAAAATCATTTCCAATTCCGTGCATTTTAACAAAATTCATCTCCATGTTTGCCTCCTTTTATCAATCATTTATACCATCTAAAACTATCTTGTTGATCTACTTTAATTAAACCACTCCGGAAATAGATGATTCTGATTCATATATTGATATGTTTCCCCTTTAACTATAAGACCATGTCTTCCGCTATTAACCAAAACTACCGGTGGTCGCGGGAAACCATTATAATTACTGGACATAGCATAATGGTATGCCCCGGTTGTAAAAAATACCATCAAGTCACCACATTCTGCCTGAGGCAATTTGATATTTTGAATCAGAATGTCTCCCGATTCACAGTATTTACCAGCAACAGTAACGTTCTCCACAGGTGCATCACTATACTTATTAACAATTAAAGCATCATATTTGGCGTCATATAGGCTGGGACGAGGATTATCAGCCATACCACCATCAACTATTAAATATTTTCTCAAGCCTTTTACCTCTTTAATTGCTCCAATTCTATAAAGGGTTATTCCTGCTTCTGCAATTATAGAACGCCCTGGCTCAATAAGAATCTTTGGTACTGCCAATTGTTTCTCACTACAAATAATTCTTACCCTTTCTACAAGCTGGCTGACATAATCATCGATGGTTAATACTGAACCTTCCTGTGTATACCTTACCCCTAATCCCCCACCAAGATTAAGCATATTTGTTTTAATATTAAACTTTTCTACAATAGATTTGATCATTTCAACCATTTCTTTTACAGCCAGATAATAAAATTCAATATCAAACAACTGTGAACCTATATGACAATGAATTCCTTGATAAATTAGATGGTCTTTGCTTATTATGGTAGGGAAATAATCGAGAAATTCTTTTATGGGTATTCCAAATTTTGAATCAACCTGGCCTGTTCTAATTTTTTCATGAGTATTAGTGTCAACACCGGGGATAATCCTGGCCATAATATTTACCTTTGTATTCAACCTGTTGGCTATCCGGTCAACTAATTCAAGTTCACAAAGGTTATCAATTATAATTGTGCCTATATTGTTATCTATTGCAAACCTCAACTCCTCTTCTGATTTATTATTTCCATGAAAATAAATTCTTTCAGCAGGAAAACCGCCTTTTAACGCCATGTAAATTTCTCCGCCTGAAGACACGTCAAGACTCAGTCCTTCCTCGTTTAATATATGCGCCATAGCCTGAACCAAAAAAGCCTTTCCGGCATAAAGTACTTCGTAATCGATGCCATTTTTTTCAAAAGCCCTGATGTATTCACGGCATTGTTCTCTGATAATATTTTCAGAAAAAACATAGCTGGGAGTACCATATTCTGATGCCAGATCTTCTAATAGGCATCCGTCAAAAGTCAATTGATTACTTTCATTAATTCTTAATCCTTTCCTGTTTACTAATCCTCTTTCTAATTTGATGGCCATTATTTCCTCCAATAAAAAATATTTTGTTTTAAAAGAAGTGTATTTTTAGATTAATCAGTTTACTTTATTCTTAAATAATATAAACTTATTTACACTTACAAACTTTAAAAAAGATAAATAAAAAAGGGCAACCTATAAGCGCCAGGCTCATCGA
>CAZLMD010000037.1:10514-13242 GCA_964560535.1 uncultured Atribacterota bacterium | reverse complement strand
AATACTTCCTGTCTGAGAATTCTCGATAGGCAAAATAGCATAATCGGCTTTTTTTAACCTAACCATTTCAGCAATCTGTTCAAAGCTCTTGCAGGATAATATATCTATGTCAGTATCAAAGTATTCCAGTGCAGCCATTTCGCTAAAAGTACCTATACCTCCCAGTAAAGACACTTTTTTTCTATAATGATAACCATGTTTATTCATTTTTTTCTACACTCCTTTTTATAACAGATAAAATAAGATAAGAATAGCTATCTATTCATATTAGTATTTAACATCCTATCTTTAAAAAATATTCTATTGTATCTAAAGTATTATATAGTAAAGAGCTTTCGCAGACTTTACTTATTTCTCATTATCAATTAATAAATCTTTTAAGGCATATATTGCCAGAATATAGCTACGATATCCGAATCCTGTAATCTGCCCATTACACGCAGAAGAGGTAACTGATTTATTTCGAAAATCTTCTCTGGAATAGATATTAGAGATATGGACTTCAATTTTTGGAAGAAGGCAATCCCTGAGAGCATCAGCAATTGCATAACTATAGTGAGTGTAAGCACCAGGGTTAATAATAAGTCCATCTGTTTTATCAGAAAAATCCTGAATTGCATCAATTATGCCCCCCTCTGAATTAAATTGTTTAACAATTAATTTCATATTATTTTCTCTGGCAAAAACTTTAATTTTTTGGTTTATTTCCTCAAGTGTCAAGTTTCCATAAATGCCTTTATCTCTTTTTCCCAGCATATTTAAATTTGGTCCATTTATTATCCCAACTTTTAACATACTTACCACTCCTTACTTATTTTCTATGATAAAATCTTTTAAGGATTGTATTATTTCCTCTTTACTTATATTGTTAAATACAGAAACTTTTCCTAATTTCTCGGGCAAGATAAATACTACTCTCCCATCCTTATTTTTTTTATCTAAAATCAAAGTATTCCAGAATTTCTCTAAATCAATATCTGGACTTTCAATTGAAGAACTGCTTTGTATGTCAGAGAAAAAAAGGGAAGAATAGGGTTCAGCGTGGAAGGAGCTAAATATAAATGAGAATATCTGTTTAATCTTGTTTTGAAATTCTTCTGAACAAATCTTTCTATTACAGGCTATTTTCGTTTCAATCAAGATACCCAGAGCCACTGCTTCACCATGAGTTATATTGCAATAATTATCAATGGTTTCCCAGACATGACCGATAGTATGACCAAAGTTTAAAAATTGTCTTTCATCTTTTTCCCATGGATCACGTAAGATAATATCAATTTTTTCTTGTGCGGCATTCTTTACCAGCATACCCAGGGTTTCCTGTTCTTTTTTCAGAATTTTTTCAAGATTATTTTCCAGCCAATCAAAAAAATCTGGATTACTGATAATAGCAATCTTAACAGCTTCTACCAGTCCATTTTTAATCTGACGGACGGGTAAACTTTGCAATACCTTGAAATCAATTAAAATTGCTGAAGGCTGATAAAAGCTTCCAATTATGTTTTTAGCCTTTGTATGGTTTATAGCTACTTTCCCCCCTATACTGCTATCAATTTGCGCTAAAAGGGTTGTAGGAATATGTATTAAGGGTATTCCTCTCATATATGTTGCTGCAACAAAGCCTCCTAAATCTCCAATTACGCCACCACCAAGAGTGATAAGAGTAGTAGATCGGTCTGTTTCCCAATATAATAATTTGCTGAATATTTTTTTAGCTGTTGAGATATTTTTTACCCTTTCTCCATCTTCTACTACAAAAGTATGTACTGTAAAACCGTATTGATTTAGATCAGAAATCAATCTATCTCCATAAAGGTTTTTCAACAGAGAGTTTGTAATAATAATTACTTTTGATCCTGACAATAGAGGGATCAGGTGTTTATTAATGTCAGACAAAATTTCTCTACCAAAAATAAATTTACAGGGATATTTGCGTTCTAACAGGAATTCGATGTTTCCCATTACTTAGCTTCCTTTCCATACATATCTACTATGTCCATTATTTTAGATGCAACTTCACTTACAGATAGTTCAGAGGTATCTATCTGGTATTTGAAACGATTATATTTTTCTTTCCTTTGATCAAGTAAAAGAGAGATTTTTTCTAATCTGTTAGCTCCGGAGAGGAGTGGGCGGATATCAGCTTCTTTTTTTAACCTTTCCATGATAATCGCCGGCTTTGCCCATAATAAAAAGACAATCCCACAACTGTTTGCTGATTGAAAATTATCTTCAGAAAGGAGAGTTCCTCCACCGGTAGAAACTACAACATTCTGCTTATTACAGATCTCTTTTATAAGAGTATTTTCTAAATTACGAAAATAGCCTTCCCCGTAATTTATAAAAATTTTATTAATAGATATTCCTTCACGGCATTCAATCATACTATCTGTATCTAAAAATGGTTTCCCCATTTTTTTAGCCAAATACTTGCCAACAGTACTTTTTCCTGTTCCCATGAAACCGGTTATGAAGATGTTTCTTGTCAACAATTTCTGATCCTCTCCATATAATTATTAAAATTTTCTTGAATCTCTTTTATAGAATCCCCGGCAAATTTTTCTAAGAAAGCAGATGCAATTTCCCAATTAACAACAGATTCTCCTATAACACTAACAGCTGGAACTGCACAAATATCAGATCTCTGATAGTTTGCCAATGATTCTTTTTTATTCCTTAGATCAACAGAAGGAAGGGGGGCAGATAGTGTTGGAATTGGTTTCACATA
>CAZLMD010000037.1:5522-10414 GCA_964560535.1 uncultured Atribacterota bacterium | reverse complement strand
CCGGGATATTGCCAGCTACCACTTCGAACATACCTCCTAAGGTATCACTTTCTTTTTTAGCCTCATCTATTTCCTGGTACATCTGTTTGGAAATAGCAGTATCTAAACAGTATACTTCTGATTGGTTAATCTTTTTATTAATATTCGTAGCCTCTTTTTTTAGCTTTTTGGCAAGATTTTCTTCAATTACAACTGTACCGATACGTATGACATGGCTATAAGAATAGATAGAAAACAATTCTAATAATTGTTTTGCGATAGAACCTATAGCTACTCTCATAGCAGTCTTACGGGCACTGGCCCTTTCTAAAATTATTCCATAATTGTTCAGCCCATATTTTAATATACCGGATAGATCAGCATGACCTGGCCGGGGTATGGAAAAACGTTCACTCTCTACAGGATCTGCTAAAGATTTGTTTGTCCAATCCTTATTGTTTATCAACAAACCTATAGGGCTGCCAATTGTTTTATTGGAAATAACCCCGGATAATATTTCGACATTATCCTGCTCAATATTCATTCTAAGACCTCGACCATGGCCTCCCTGTCTACGCTTTAATTCATAATTGATTGATTCTAAATGTATCGGCACACCTTCCGGGAAACCTTCGATAATCCCCAGTAAACATTTGCCGTGTGATTCACCGGCATCAATAAAACGCAACATTTTAAACACCTCAAATATAAAAATAAAACTATTCTAAATCTTTCTTAAGATCTTATCAACAACAGACTGTTCGACTTCTATACCTGTCCAGAGGCAGAAGCTTCTGGCAGCCTGATAGACCAGCATTGCTTTGCCATTTAAAAATAAATTGCCATTCTTTTCAGCTTTTTTAAGCATAGGTGTCTTATCCGGATAATAAATAAGGTCATAAAATATTATTTCAGAAGGAAATTTAATATAATCCGGTAGTGGACTGATATCAGGATAATACCAGCTACCCAATGGTGTGGTATTAATTATTAAGTGCGATGTGTCAATCTCTTCCTGTAAATACTTTCTGACAGGAGAGAATATTTCTATCTGACAATGAGGGCAAGATTCAGTAAAATCCTTCTTTATTTTGTGTGCATTACTATAGCTTCGATTAAAAATCGATATTTTGGAACAGCCACCATTGATCAAGGAAAAGATCACAGCCCTGGCAGCCCCACCTGCACCAAGTACGATTACTTTTTTTTCATTAAAACAAAAATCTAATTCATCTTTGAGAGGTTTTTGAAAGCCGAACCAGTCTGTATTATAACCATAGAGCTTACCCTTTTCGCAAACGATAGTATTGAGTGCCCCTATCTTAGTCACAGATAGATCTACCTTATCCATGAATCTAATAACTCGTTCCTTAAAAGGATTGGTAACATTCATTCCCTTTATTCCCATCACCTTTATAGCTTTTACAGCATCTTCCAGTTCATCAGTTGCTATCTGAAAGGGGAGATAAATATATTTTAATTTATAATAATCAATAAAATATTGCTGGATGTGTGGGGAAATACTCTCTTCTATATGTTCACCCAATAATCCGAGTATACTAATGTTTTTGTTCATAGTTTGAGCTCCAACCTGGAAATTATTTAATTAAATCAAAATAGGTTTTTAAAAAATCAGGATAAGAAATATTGATGCATTCTCTTTGCTTAATTACAGTTCTGCCTCTGGCGTAAGAAGCGGCAATAGCCAAGGACATTGCTATTCTATGATCATAGTCACTATTTACTATGTTTCCTTTAAGATCGGTAGGTCCTGTTACTTCAAACCCATCATCTTTTTCCAAAATATTAGCACCCATCAGAGAAAGCCCTTTCACTATAGCTTTAATCCTGTCGGTCTCTTTAACCCGTAATTCTTGAGCATCTCTTACTATTGTTTTCCCCTGAGCCTGAGTTGCTATTACTGCCAGCAGTGGTAATTCATCAATTATACTGGGAATAGTATTTCTATCTATACATATTCCTTTTAAAGGCACCCCATTAATTCTAATATCAGCCCTCGGTTCATTAGAAATGTCCTGCCTGTTTAATAAATTAATATCTGCTCCCATCTCTTTTAATACATCTATAAATCCTGTACGGGTAGGATTGATACCAACATTTTCAATATATATTTCTGAGCCTTTTCTAGCACATACCAGAGCTAAAAAATATGCTGCAGAAGATATATCTCCGGGTATATCTATAAATGTTCCTTCTAGAAATTCTCCAGGTACCATTACTATTTCCTGTTCCGGGGATGTTTGGATATTGGCCTTCATTAATGATAGCATTCGTTCAGTATGATCCCTTGTTGCTTCCGGTTCATAAACAGTTGTTTTTCCTTCAGCATAAAGGCTGGCTAGAAGTATGGCAGATTTAACCTGGGCACTGGCAATCGGTAAAGTATAGCTAATTCCCTGTAATCGGCTACCAGCAATATTCAATGGTGCAAATTCGTTCCCAAGCAACCCTTTTATCCGACCTCCCATCAGTGATAATGGTTCAATGACTCTTTTCATAGGCCTTTTTCTTATAGATCTATCACCATCAAGTATGCTATTAAAATTTTGTCCACATAATAACCCTGCTAATAATCTTATAGTTGTACCAGAATTACCAGTTTGAAGAGTATTTTCAGGTGTTCGCAGTCCTTTCAGTCCCTTTCCCTGAATTTCTAAAGGACTGCCTTCTATTTTTTTTATCTTTACACCCAAAGATTGCATACACATCATAGTGTTTTTACAATCTGAGCTATCTAAAAAATTTTTAATCATTGTTGTTCCCCGGGCAATAGATCCTAGAATAATCCCTCTATGTGTGATTGATTTGTCACCAGGAACCGTTATTGTTCCACTTAATATTCTTTCTTTAATATCCTCAATAACTGCATCCAATTAGAATATTCCTTCCTTCATGGTAATTTTCTTATTTAAATTCCTTCCTACTGCCCTGGCAACAGGCTCTATTTCCAACATCAATTTTTTGAAATGATTAAAATCAATTGTTTGAGCACCATCACTGATTGAATCTTTAGGTTTAGGGTGTACTTCAATAATCAGTCCATCAGCTCCAGCTGCGATAGCTGCCTTGGACATAGGGGAGATCAACTCTCTTTTACCAGTACCATGGCTGGGGTCAACAATTATGGGTAAATGACTCAAGCCCTTAATTACTGGAACTGCGCTTAAGTCGAGAGTGTTGCGTGTATAATTTTCAAAAGTACGAATACCTCTTTCACACAGGATAACATTGTTATTTCCTTCAGATAAAATATATTCAGCGGAGAACAACAGCTCTTCTATCGTTGCAGATAGTCCCCTTTTGAGGAGCACAGGTTTATCAGTCTTCCCCAATTCTTTCAATAATACGAAATTTTGCATATTTCGTGCCCCAACTTGGAATATATCGGTATATTGACCAACTAATTCAATATGATTGGCAGACATTATTTCAGTAACCACCAATAAACCTGTTTCTTCCCTGGCCTGTGCCAGCAACTTTAATCCTTTTTCTTCTAACCCCTGAAAGCTATAAGGAGAAGATCGTGGTTTAAAAGCCCCGCCTCTTAAGATTGTTGCACCAGATTTTTTGACTGCAAGAGCTGTTTGAAAAATTTGCTCTTCATTTTCTACGGTACAGGGGCCAGCCATAACTACTATATCTTCTCCGCCGATGACCACGTCCTTTATTTCTATTCTGGTTGGAGAGCTTTTAAATTCTTTGCTGGCTAATTTGTAAGGTTTTTCAATAGGGATGATATCTTCCACACCGTTAAAGGCATAAAAGGGGATAGTAGACAGATTTTCAGTATCACCTATTATACCTAAAACAATCTTCCTTTCACCCCTGATAGGGTGAACCTGATAACCCATTTCATTCAATTTTTTTGTTATTTTTTGTAGATTGGATTCACTCGTTTTACCATTCATTACAATAATCATTTGATGTTATTCTCCTTTAAATAAAATTTATTTTTTTAAATCTTTTCTGAGAATTTCTGCACCCTTAAGATAACAATGAACAATTTCTTCCTGGGTCTTTTGACAATTTATTTGAATTAATATTCGTATACATTTTGGTAAACTTCCCGGTACTGCAATCTCCTGCATATCGAAAAGAGGGACCAGGTTCCAACCTAATTGCCTGGCAGCCGCGGCAGGAAAAGCGGCATTCAAATCATCTGTCATACTGAAAAAAATGTTTACAATATCAGTTGTTTTAAAATTGTTCTCTTTCTGCAAAGTAAGCAATAATTCTTTTGTACCGGACATAATAGATTCTTTGCTATTCCTGTCAACAACAATAGCTCCCCTTATTCCTCTTACCAGCATTCCTTACACCTCATATCTTGTTTTTTTGTTTCTCGTAGTTTAAAAAATTTAAACAAAAAAAAGGACTGCAGGTATAAAAAAACCTACAGTCCTTTTTTATGCAATATGTTTTACATACAAAAATACCGTAGGCATAGACGATGTCTATGCCTACGGTATCCTGTTTTTAACCTTTATTTCCCGATACTAAGGCATAAACATCGCCAATAAAATAGAAGAAACTAAAGTTAAAAAAGTAATTGGTTTTTTGACTTTTTATGCTTAGCATCTTAAGTGTTTTCCTTTTTAGTTTTATTGTATTTCTTGATATTTATCATAAATACAGTGTACTGTCAATAGAGATATTATCTTTTTAAAATATTTTTAATAATATAGTTATTGCATTATCCAAAACGATTGAACAATCTATCGAATATTTAAACGAATTTCATATTTCATATAAAGAGTAAAAATTATGTTAAATAAATAAAAGCTGGCATAATATTTATACTATCTTGCCATTGTTTATAATTTGAAATAAAAAGAAATAAAGTATAAAATAAACATACAAGTAGGTTTGTTCTTAAACCCTATTTATAAAAA
>CAZLMD010000037.1:0-5422 GCA_964560535.1 uncultured Atribacterota bacterium | reverse complement strand
TCAGCTCTCATACCATAATCATTTATATTTTTTCAGCAGGATTTGCAGCTTCTGTAGCTATTCCATTGTTGCTAATTTCCCACTCTCTATGCTCATTGTAAATTTGACCCTTAATCATGTTGAAGAGAGCTATTGCCAATAATAAGATTAAAATATTTGAGAGTGGATTAGCATAAAGGAATCCAGAAAACCCAAAATATTTATCTAAAATAAGAATCGTGGGAATATATATTAAATCACGGGCTAAAGCTAAAATCAAAGCAGGTTTCCCCTTACCCAATGCCTGAAATGTTACTCTTATTAAAAATTGAATACCCGCAAAGGGTAGGGCAATGATCATAACCCTCATAATCTGAATACCATATGAGATTACCTGTTCATTGTTTATAAAGATCTGAATCATCTTTCCAGCGAAAAGAAAGAAGAATAACACAAAGAAAACCGAAATCCCTGTTGCTAAAATAGTTGCCGTTTTAATTATCTGGTTCATTCTATCAATTTTACGAGCTCCATAACTATAACCAATCAGTGGCTGCGTTCCCTCTGATAATCCAATTAATGTCATTATACACATAGAAAAAATACGATTATTGATACCAAAAGCGGCAACTATGAGGTCATTATAAGTTGCAGCCATGTAATTCCCCATCGTTTGGGATATGCTAATGGTTAATTGGTGTACTGATGCAGGTATACCGACTCTAAAAATTTCTGATAAAATATCTGATCTGAAGGATAAATACTTCCAATGAATAGAGATCATACTTCTTTTTTGCAGATAGAAATTAAAATAATAGAACAATGCAATTCCCTGACCTATCAGGGTAGCAATTGCTGCTCCTTTTACTCCATAACCCAATACCAGTATAAAAATAGGGTCTAAAACTATATTTATACCAGTACCAATGAACATGCCATACATTGACACTTTAGCTGCCCCTTCTGATCTAAGAAGCTGGGTTAATAGAAAATTGAGCATCATAATCATACTTCCAGTAAAAATTATTGATAGATAGTCGTTGGCATAACCATGTGTTTCCGGGGTAACCCCTATCAGATGTAAAATAGGAGAGATGAAAACAAGGCTTGCTACTGTTACAACAGCTGCTGCTACGATGCAAGAGTAGAATGCTGTAGAGCTTGCTTTTTTAGCCATTAAATAATCTTTTTTACCAAGTAATCGAGAGATATATGATGCTGCTCCAAACCCGAAAACCCCGCTGAATGCAATCAAAATCATGAACATTGGGTAGGCAACAGATACTGCAGCAACTTGAAAGGGGTCATTTAGTTTTCCTACAAAAAAGGTATCGGTAAGGTTATAGAATACCTGTACCTGCATAGCTAATATTGTAGGGATAGATAGGCTCAGTATTGCTTTTAAAGGTGGTTCATCTCTTAATATCTTAATTCTTTTTTCATCCATTTATTTAGTTCCTCAAATCTATATAGAATAAATTATAATTGCATTATTATTAAATTAAAACACTAATTCCTTGTAATAAGAAAGGAAAATGTAAAAATTGTTTTTACCAAAAGTTATTAAAGAAGATATCAATGCTTGATTTTTTTCTTAATCTTTAGCAGAAGTTCTGCAAGGGTAAGAATTTCCTGTTGGGAAAAATCTTGCAAGAGATATACCTCTGATTGGATTATATTTTTTACACATATCATCTTTGTTTCGATACCTTTTTCGGTAAGAGTAATAGTTTTATTTCTAGTATCGTCTTTATCGATCTCTTTTTTGATCAGTCCTTTTAACTCCAATAACCTTATTAGCTTAGTAAGTGAAGAAGGTTTTATTTCTAGAAATTCATGGATCATTTTCTGATTAATTTTTTGTTCACAGTTTTCCCACAAATATGCCAAAACTCTGAATTGTGAAATGGTTAGATTATCTTTGTTCAATATTTTATCTAATCGTAATTTTAGATGATGACTAATCCCCATAATAAGTCTGGGAATGTTTTTTGTCTTATCTTTCTTCATATAAATTCCAATTTTCAAAGATGTTTTATATATTTAATAACGTTTGTCGAACTCGTCGATTTTGAATATCGGGTTTTAGTTTAGAATTCTATACCTAAAAAATGTATACTTTATCAAAGAAGGTGAGAAAGTTTGCTATTTTTTCAAGAACTAAAACCGTAAACTGTATAACTATAATTACTTAATATTAATTACTTAGCCAGCTAAATACATTATAAAGACGAATAATTTATTGTCAATAAGTTAAATAGTTTTATAAAAAATTTAGATTTTTTTTAAGCACTTTTAAAAAATTACATTTATAATAAAATCACTGTTACATTATGAAAGCAAAAAGATCTAGACGAAAACATGATTAAAGAGGGGAGGTCTCTTCATGAATTTGAAATATAACCGATCAATAGCTTATTTTATCATTCTCATAATAATAATTTTTTTCAACTTAACAATTTTTGCAGAGGAACAAATTGTTTTAGATATCCCTGGGATGATTGAAAAGACTATCTCAAATAATCTTCATTTTAAAAAAGCCAGTTATCAATCAAAAAATGTAGAATTGGACATTCGTCAGCTGGATGCAGAGAATCTTTTAGCAGAGTCCGGGATTATCGGCAAACAAAGAGATTTAAATATTTTACAGCAACAGAGTACTTTTCAAAATCAGAAGGAACAGTTAATTATCCAGGCAGTAGATGATTATTTTCGGTTAGTACTTGCAGAAAAAGAAATTATTCGAAAAGATAAAAGTTTTCAATTGGAAAAAGCAAAGCTGGCAACAGTAGAAGCACAGGTAGCTGCAGGGTATAGCATTGATCTGAATTTGTTGCAACAGGGAAATTCCTATTATGATGCTTTATTTGCCTCTGAAAAAGCAAAATTGGATTGTGAACAATTATTAATTGAGGTAAAAAATGATTTAGGAATCAAAGAGGGTACAGGGATTTCTGTAGCAGCCATAAAAGTGCCAGCGTTAGCAGAAATAGATTTTTCTACTTTAATATCCGGGGCTAAAGAAAATGATTATAATCTGAAAATCAAAGATATTGAAATTGAAATAAGCCATCTTAAACTGGAAAAGGCAAAGATTGAGCAGCTATCTCAGTTAGAGATTGCCAAGCTGGAAAATAACTTAGTAATTACGAAATTAGAAAGATCAATAATTGAGCAGGATTTGGATTATCAGATAATAACTCAATGGCAAAATTATAAGGAAAGCAAGAATAGCATAGTGCTGAGCGAGCAGAGTTTGCGACAGATGGAAGAAAATGAATCAATTATAAAAAAACAGGTGCAAGCCGGTTTGCGCACAGAGGATGAATTGCTTTCAGCCAATATTGGAGTCTTAGATGCCGAATATCGTTTAATCTCGTCCCTACGGCAATACTATCAATCCTATTTACAATTACTTGTTATGATGGGGATTTTGGATGAAGGAGTGTTAGAATAATGAGGTATCCATATTTAAAAGATAAAAAACATAGAATAATTTTTTGTTTTATAATAGGGATTATTGTTGTGTTAAACTTCGAAGCAATTTGCTCAAAAGAGATAAGCCCGGAAGAAGCCCTACAATGGGGTATAATTAACAATCTTGATTTACAAACTATACGTTATAACATAGAAGATTTACAACGAAACTTAGAAATAGTGGAGGCAGGAAAATCTTTTCAGATCGATTTGAGTATTACGCCAATCTGGTATTTTGCGGGTAAGAATAACTCGCAACAGATAGAGGTGGGGGAAAATCGGTTTGTTCCTGATACCGAATTGAGCCTATCTGTAAACAAAATATTAGCACCAAATCTGACTCTTAGTAGCGAAGTATCCTGGCAATCGGAAAACTTCATGAATAGTTTTTTAGAGAATATTGTCAATGAAGTAAATGCCAGTATCAAATTAAACCAAAAACTTTATCCAAATAGTTGGAGTGAACAAGAAAAGCAGATTTATTCTCTAGAAAATAATTTAAAGATGAAATTAGATGAGTTGAAATGGACTGAAGTTGAAAAACAGATTGAATTTATACAAAAATATCTGGCTATAGTCCGATTACAGGAGCAACTTGATATAATTTCTGAGCAGATAAAACAGGCAGAAGGGGAATTGGAGAGAGTAAAAGCTCAAATGGAATTGGGTGAAGGGGGTTACCAACAGGAGTCTGAGGCAGTAATAAAACTTTTAGACGTAAAAGACAAGCATTGGAGTTTAGCGAGTGATCTATTGCAGGCTAAGAAACAGTGGTACCTCCTGCTCAATTTACCAGATGAGATGACTGTTAATTTTACTTCTGATAATATTTTTTTAAATGACATCTCCAGACAAATGGAGAACCTACCTCTTAATAATAAAACCCGAGAAGAACTGGTTAGTCTAACCTTACAGGAGAATTATCAGATCAAAAACAGTCAGATAGAAAAAGATGAATTATTGAAAGAGCTCCAATGGACGAAAGATGATGGTAAACCTGCGGTAAATGTCTCTGGCGGTTATTCTTATCCAGATAGTGACTGGTTTGTGATGTTTGATTTTAGGATAAATCTATCTGATGGTGGTGCACAGAAACTTAAAGAAAACCAGAAAGAAGAAAATTTAAGACGTAAGGGGATAAGTATAGAATATATGACAACAATGTTAAGATTAGAAGCTGAACAATTATTGGATAAAGATGAATACAATCAGCTTATCTTAGAGACACAGATGATTTCTTTAAAAAAAGAGCAGGAAAAAGACAAGATAATTGAACAACAATACCAGAAAGGGGCTATCAGTATAATTCAAAGAGAGAGCAATCTTTTGTCACTTAAAGAAAGAGAATTGAGCGTAAAACAATCTTATGACCAATGGTTAATAAATCGCCTTAAGCTGGCCCATTTTATTGGTTTTTTACCGAAGGGAGTTTAAAAATAGCAGATGAGAAAGAAAAAATATTTTATTTGGATTTTAATAATTTTGATAATCGGCAGTTTGGCTTACTACTGGAGAGAGTACTTACCTTTTAAAATATTCAACCCTTCTTCAGGTAAAACCAATAGTGAACATAATACGTTTATTGAAAATATTGATCCAAGAACTGTTATAGAGGTGGGAAGGGGTAGTATAAAAAATACAGTATCTACCAGTGGGTATATCAAACCTGTCAATGAAGTATATCTAAGTTTTGCCAGTACCGGTACTACAGGCGGTACAGTAGAGAAAATACTGGTAAAAAGGGGAGAAATGGTACAAAAAGGTCAGGAATTAGTAAAATTAGAGGATAAGCAGGAACATTTAAACTACCTTCAAGCAAAAAATGAATATGAACTTGCTAAAATTACCGGTTCACCCAGTCAGATCCAAGAAAAGAAATTAACCATGGAATTAGCATTGGATCGTTATGAATCAAAGACTTTGCCGGCACCTTTTTCGGGGAAAATTGTAGATATATTTGTTGAAG
>CAZLMD010000036.1:5122-13483 GCA_964560535.1 uncultured Atribacterota bacterium | reverse complement strand
GAACAGTAGCTGCAGGAGTCATTACAGAGATTGTAGGTAGTTAAAGGAAATTATTTGAGGAGGTAATTAGATTACATGCAAAAAATAAGAATCAGGCTTAGGGCATATGATCATCGGACTCTTGATAACTCTGCTTTGAAAATAATAGATGCAATAAAAAGAAGTGGGGGAAAATATTCAGGTCCTATCCCTTTGCCAACTGAAATAAATAAATATTGTGTTTTAAGATCACCTCATGTTGATAAAAAATCTAGAGAACAATTTGAGATGAGAACACATAAAAGGATGATTGATATTATTGACCCTTCGGCAAAATCAGTGGAAGCATTGATGCATTTGGATCTACCATCTGGAGTGGATATTGAAATAAAAACTTTAGAATGATAAATCCATTAAAAAGAATGTGAAATAAGCTTATTCAACAATAATACGATTGATAAGCATAGTTAATTAAGATGAGATATTAATTTTTTTTGGTTAAAGATGTTATTAGGACATGATAAATTACTTGGAGGTGAGGATTAGTGAAAGCTGGTATTTTAGGTAAGAAGATAGGGATGACTAGTATTTTTCTTGAAAATGGCGATTTGATTGGTGTTACCGTTTTACAAGGAGGACCTTGTACGGTATTAAACAAGAGAATAAGCGAGAAAGATAAATACGATGCTCTCCAGTTAGGTTTTATCACTATCAATAAAAAGAATAAAGTTAACAAGCCATTAGATGGTTTTTTTAAAAAACTTAATGTTCCCCCGTGTAAACATATCAGAGAATTTAAATTCAAAGATATATCTCAATACAAAATCGGTGATGAAATAAAGGTGGACCTGTTCAAAGAGGGGGAAAAGGTTAATGTGATAGGTGTGAGTAAAGGGAAAGGGTTTGCTGGTACGATCAAGAGATATAATTTCTCCCGTGGTCCCAAAACGCACGGACAAAGAGTTTATTATCGTTCACCAGGCTCAATTGGAGCTGTGGATGCGGCAAGGGTTTTCAAAGGTAAAAAAATGCCCGGAAGAATGGGTAATAAAGTTGTTAAAACAAGGAATATTGAGGTTGTTAGGGTTGATCTGGATCGAAATTTAATTTTATTGAAAGGTGCTATCCCGGGTCCCAATAATGCTCTTATAGCAATTGAAAAAGTTTCCTAATACAAAGACATATTCTACACAGGAAGGAGAATAGCGCTATGGTGGAAATGAGTGTACTAACCATAGAGGGTGAAAAAATTGGTGAAATAGAGTTAAGTGATGATTTGTTTAATGCTAAGGTAAATAGGCATGTTGTTCACCAAATTGTCAGAAGATATCTTGCTGAAAAAAGAAGAGGCACTGCATCTGTTAAAAAAAGAAGTGAAGTTAGTGGTGGTGGAAGGAAACCTTGGAAACAAAAGGGTACTGGTAGGGCTCGTGCAGGTTCAATAAGATCACCTCTTTGGGTTGGTGGAGGTGTAGTTTTTGGCCCAGATAACAGAGATTATGGTTTCTCAGTAACACAAAAAATGCGTCTTGTTGCCTTAAAATCTGTTTTATCAGATAAAGCAAAAAATAATAAAATTACAATCTTAGACAATTTGAAAATTAAAGATGGAAAAACAAAAGATATTATAAATTTATTTAATAATCTAAATCTAAATAGCAATAAAGTTCTCATTATAATTGATAAAGAAGATGAATTGATTAGACGTGCTGTTCGGAATATAGAAAAAAGTATGGTAATTACAGCAAATAAGATAAATTCTTACGAACTGCTTAACTATGATAAGTTGATTATAACCAAAGATGCCTTAAAAATAATTGAGGAGGTATTTAAATGAAAACTACAAATAAATCAATATTAATACATCCCATTATTTCTGAAAAAAGCGTTAGGGATAAAGAACAAAACAAATATATATTTAAAGTTTATCTGGATTCCAATAAATCTGAAATAAAAAAAGCTATAGAGGAAAAGTTTAAAATTAAAGTTGAGAAAGTGAACACAATTAAAGTTCCCGGTAAAACTAGAAAAATGGGTAAGTATACTGGAAAAACGTCTCAATGGAAAAAGGCTATAATTACTGTAAAAGATGGACAGTCAATAAAGGAATTGGATAATATTTAATTAGATTACTAACTGTAAAGGAAGGTGTTAATAGAAGTGGTAGAGATAAAGAAGTATAAACCAACATCTGCTGGAAGAAGGTTTATGACCATTACCACCTTTGATGATATTACCCGTAGTAAACCGGAGAAAAGCTTGACAAAAGGCAAGGGTAAAAAAGCAGGTAGAAATAATTCCGGTAGTATCATGGTAAGAAGAAGAGGTGGGGGTACTAAAAGAAGATACCGGCTGATTGATTTTAATAGGGAGAAAAAAGGAATTCCTGCTAGGGTTGCTGAGATTGAGTATGATCCAAATAGATCTGCCAGAATTGCTTTGGTAAAGTATGTTGATGGCGAAAAAAGGTATATAATTTGTCCACACAATTTAAAAGTCGGAGACAGCATTGTTACTGGTTCAGATGCTGAAATAAAAACTGGAAATACTAAAATGCTTGCCGATATCCCTGAAGGTACATTTATACATAATATTGAAATGAAAAAGGGACAAGGAGCTGTTTTAGCTAGATCTGCTGGTGCAAGTGCCCAAATATTAGCAAAAGAAGGTAAATATGCTCATGTTAAGTTGCCCTCTGGAGAAGTAAGGTTAATTGGGATCAATTGCTTTGCTACAATTGGACAGGTAGGTAATTTAAATCATGCAAATATTAATTTGGGTAAAGCTGGTAAAACTAGATGGAAGGGACGTAGGCCAAAGGTTAGAGGGGTTGCCATGAATCCAGTTGATCACCCATTGGGAGGTGGAGAAGGCAAGACTGCCGGTGGAAGACATCCATCTTCTCCGAGTGGTTTGTTGTCCAAGGGATACCGAACTCGTAAGAAAAAAAAGGATTCTAATAGGTTTATTATTAAAAGAAGGACAAAATAAGATAAAGGGGGATAATTGAAAAGTGTCAAGATCTATAAAAAAAGGTCCGTATATTGATGAAAAGCTCTTAAAAAAAATTAGAGATTTAAATAAAAAAAGAAAAAAAGAACCGATAAAAACCTGGTCAAGAGATTCAACCATTTTCCCTTTAATGGTAGGGCATACAATTGCAGTACATGATGGGAAGAAACATGTTCCTATCTACATAACAGAAAATATGGTAGGCCATAAATTGGGCGAATTTGCTCCTACTAGAAGGTTCAAGGGCCATGGGTCTCATACTGAGAGATCAACAGCATTAAGGTAGAAATTAAATTATTATGTTATTGAGAAGAGGAGGTGTGTTATGGGTGTAAAATCAGTTGGAAAATATCTCCCAATATCGCCAAGGAAAAGTCGCCGTATGATCGAGCAGATTAAAGGAAAAAATGTAGGGTCAGCATTGCTAATTTTACAATTTTCACCCAAAAGATCAGCTAATATGATTTACAAAGTACTAAAATCTGCTATTGCTAATGCAGAAAATAATCACGATAAAAATATAGATAATCTCTTTGTATATAGGGCTTTTGTTGATGAAGGTCCGACTTTGAAGAGATTTAGACCAAGGGCTATGGGAAGAGCTGCAAAAATTAATAAAAGAACTAGCCATATTACAATTGAAGTTGAAGAGAAAGGGGTTGAAATTTAATTGGGACAGAAAGTTCACCCAAAAGGCTTACGCCTAGAAATAGTTAAGGATTGGGATATTAAATGGTTTAGCCAGAAGAAATACAGTCAGCTTGTTTATGAGGATTATAGAATTAGAAAATACATAAAAGATAATTTATCCAATGCAGGTATCTCGCTTATAAATATTGAAAGAATTGCTAATAGAACTAGAATTACTATCAACTGTGCTCGCCCTGGCATCATTATTGGCAGAAAGGGAGTCGAGGTAAATAAATTAAAAAACTCCTTATCTAAAATCGTTGAAGGTGATTTGCAGATAAATATAAAAGAAATAAAAATACCCGAAACTGATGCACAGTTGGTTGCTGAGGACATTGCCAATCAAATCTTACGGCGAACTGCAGCTAGAAGAATTATGAAACAGGCAGCTGCAAGGGCTATCAAGATGAAGGCTGAGGGCATAAAAATCATGATTTCCGGAAGAATTGGTGGAGCTGAAATAGCAAGAACTGAATGGCATATGGAAGGAAGGTTGCCTTTACATACTTTGAGAGCCGATATTGATTATGGATTCGCTGAAGCGGATACAACCTATGGAAAAATTGGGATAAAAGTATGGATATTTAAAGGGGAAGTATTACCCAAAATTAAAGCTGCCGATGTTCCAGCTGAAAAGCCAGAACTTACAGCGGCGCATGATGCACCAAAAAAAGATAAATTGATGGAGGGTGAAAATGCTTCAACCGACTAGGACTAAATATAGAAAAATGCAGCGCGGTAAAATGAAGGGGAAGGCACATAAAGGAAATATGCTTTCATTTGGTGAGTTTGCCTTACAGGGATTAGAACGTGCCTGGATAACCAGTGCACAGATTGAATCAGCTAGAATCGCCATTACTCATGCAGTAAAAAGAGGTGGAAAAGTTTGGATTAGAATATTCCCACACAAATCAGTAACAAAAACATCTGCTGAGACAAGAATGGGTAAAGGAAAAGGATCCCCGGAATTTTGGGTAGCCGTTGTAAAACCAGGTACTATTTTATTTGAATTAGGTGGGGTTGACCCAGAAATAGCAAGAGAAGCCATGAGATTGGCTTCACACAAATTACCGATTAAAACTAGATTTATAATGCGTGAAGAACAGGTGGTGGGATAAGTGAAGGCAATAGAGATAAGAGATATGTCAAATGAAGAATTGGATAAGAAATTGTCTGATTTAAAAGAAGAATTATTTAGCTTGCGTTTTCAATCAGTAACTGGCCAATTAAGTAATTACATGAAAATTAAAGAGGTTAAACACGATATTGCCAGAGTTAAAACTGTTTTAAGAGAAAATAGTTTAAAAAATAAAGCTAAAAATATATCCTAAAATATTAAAAATAAGGTGATGTTAATGAGCATTTCAACTAAAGCTAAAAGTAGGGTAGGTACTGTGGTAAGCAATGCAATGGATAAATCCGTTGTTGTCGAGGTAACTTATCTTGTTTCTCATAGGCTTTATAAAAAGAGAATAAGAAGAAGTTCAAGATTTATGGCACATGATGAGAAAAATATCTGTGAAGTTGGGGACAAAGTTAGAGTGGTATCTACGAGACCTTTGAGTAAGAGAAAAAGATGGGAAGTTGAAGAAATCATACAAAAGGCAAAATAATATAAATAATATATAACATGATTTGTAAGGGAGTGTGGCCAAAGTGATACAAATGCAAACTAGGCTTGTAGTAGCAGATAACTCTGGTGCCAAAAAAATTCAATGCATCAAAGTTATTGGTGGTTCAAAAAAGAGATATGCTAGAATTGGTGAAATTATAGTTGCTTCTGTTAAAGAGGCGAATGTTGGAGGAGCTACAAAAAAGGGCGAAGTAGTTAAGGCAGTAATAGTGAGAACAAAGAAAGAAATTCAACGCAAAGATGGTTCCTTAATAAGATTTGATGATAATGCAGCTGTTATTATCAATAATCAAAACGAGCCGATCGGAACTAGGATATTCGGGCCTGTAGCAAAAGAACTAAAGGAAAAAAAGTTTATGAAAATAGTTTCCCTCGCTCCTGAAGTTTTGTAGCTTAGAAAGGAAAATATATGCCAAAAAAATCATTAAAACTAAAAAAGAAAGATAATGTTTTAATTATCTGTGGTGAAGATAAGGGAAAAAGTGGTAAGATTATTGGTATATTACCACAAAAAAATAGAGCTTTAGTTGAAGGGGTTAACTTAAACAAAAAGCATATGAAGCCTACTCAAAAGGCGCCTCAGGGTGGTATTGTGATTCAGGAAAGCTCAGTTCATGTCTCCAATATTAAATTGGTGTGTAACAAATGCAATAAACCAACTGATATTAAATATGTGGTGACAAAAGAAGGTAATAAGGTTCGAACTTGTAAAAAATGTGGAGAAATTATAGATAAAGTCTAGGAGGGAAAATAGTGGTACCCAGATTAAAGGAAAAATATGAAATTGAAGTAATACCTGCCATGATGAAAAAATTTAACTATCAAAATAGAATGGCAGTACCAAAAATAGAGAAAGTTGTTCTCAATATGGGAATCGGTAGAGCTAGAGAGGATGCAAAAATCGTTGATGAGGCTACTGAAGTCATTTCCGCCATTACCGGGCAAAGGCCAATTATTACAAAGGCGAGTAAGTCAATATCTAATTTTTCTCTTAGAAAAGGAATGCCCGTTGGTTGCAAAGTAACTCTTCGCAAAAATAGAATGTATGAATTTTTGGATAAGCTTATTAACGTATCTTTAGCTAGAATTCGTGATTTCCAGGGGACTTCCACTAAATCATTTGATGGAAGAGGTAGTTACACTTTAGGAATAAAGGAACAGCTGGTATTTCCAGAAATTGATTTTGATAAGGTTAAAACTACTTTAGGCATGAATATTACTATAGTTACTAATGCTGAAACCGATGAGGAAGCAAAAGCCTTACTTACTAATATAGGTATGCCTTTTAAAAAAGATGAATAAGTAAGAAAGAAGGGATAAGATGTGGCAAAAAAGTCTTTAATTGTTAAAGCAAATAGGACACAAAAATTTAAAGTTAGAGAATATAATCGTTGTAACATTTGCGGAAGACCAAGAGGTTTTCTTAGAAAGTTTGGTATTTGCCGTATTTGCTTTAGAAAAATGGCCTTAAATGGAGAATTACCAGGAGTTAAAAAATCGAGTTGGTAATATTAATTATAATATGTCATTAAATCATTTAAAAAAAGAAAATGTCTTATTTTTAATGTTTTATTGCTAGAAGGGAGGAATTGACCATGGGTGTAGTGTCTGATCCAATTGCTGATATGATTACACGAATAAGAAATGCTAATCGTGCAAAAATAGAAAGAATAGAAGTCCCTTCTTCTAAAATCAAGTTAGAGGTTGCGAGAATACTAAAAGAAGAAGGTTACATTCTAAATTACTATCATAAAGAAGATAGTAAACAAGGGGTAATAACGATAATATTAAAATATTCAGGGAAGCAGAGAGTTATAACTAATTTGAAAAGAATTAGCAAACCCGGGCTAAGAGTATATGTTAATAAATCAGATATTCCAGATGTTTTAGGCGGACTGGGGATTAGTATTTTATCTACTTCTAAAGGGATTATGACTGGTAAAGAGGCTAGGAAACGCCATTATGGTGGCGAAGTCTTGTGTTACATCTGGTAAACACTTATGATTTATATGTTATCTATCTATTGAATTAAAATATATTTAGGTAATATATATATATATCAAATAACTAAGCTATATATCTAGGTAAGAAGGGGGATTATTATGTCAAGAATTGGTAAATTACCTGTAATAATACCTGAGGGTGTATCGGTTCAGACTATCGATAGAGAAATAAAGGTACAAAAAGATAAACACGAATTAACTCATCAATTACCCCAGGGAATAAATATAGAATTTGAAAACCAACAAATATTAGTTAAACGTTCAAGTGATTCAAGAGAACACCGTTCACTCCATGGACTGACTAGGAGTTTAATCTTTAATATGGTTAAAGGTGTTAACGAAGGATTTGAAAAGACACTTGAGATTAATGGTGTGGGGTATAGGGCTGATTTAAAAGGCAAAGACCTGGAATTGAATCTAGGCTTCTCACATCCGATTACTGTTGTAGCGCCTGAAGGTATAGAATTTGTTGTTGAAAAGCAAAGGAATATTAAAATTAAGGGTATTGATAAACAACTGGTCGGCAAGGTTGCTGCAGAAATAAGAAGCCTAAAAAAACCAGAGCCATATAAGGGTAAAGGTATTAGATATTCTGATGAACAAGTTCGTAGAAAAGTTGGTAAATCAGGAGCAGCAGTGGGTGGTAAAAAATAATTTTTGTTAATAATACAATACAATCTAAGAAAAAGGGGCTCACATTATTATGAAAAATAAGAAAAGAGATGCTCGATTAAGAAGAAAAAGAGGGATCAGGAAAAATATATACGGGACTTCTGAAAAACCAAGAGTATCTGTTTTTCGTAGTGCTAAACACATATATGCTCAAGCTATTGATGATGAAACAGGCACTACCATTGTTTCGATATCTAATTTAGAAACAGATACAAACAAAGAAATAGAGTATGGTGGAAATATTAAAGCTGCTGAGGCTGCTGGAAAGATATTTTGTGATAGACTCAAAGAAAAAGGCATAAAGAAGATTGTTTTCGATCGAAACGGTTATTTATTCCATGGTAGAGTAAAAGCTTTAGCAGATCAAATAAA
>CAZLMD010000036.1:0-5022 GCA_964560535.1 uncultured Atribacterota bacterium | reverse complement strand
ATATTTATGTTAATTGAAAAGGAGAGGAGATGAATTTGTGCAAAAAATAAATGCTGAAGAGCATGAATTAAAAGAAAGTGTTGTTTTTGTAAATAGAGTTAGTAAGGTTGTTAAGGGTGGACGAAGATTTGGTTTTACAGCAATGGTAACTGTTGGTGATGGGAAGGGTTATGTAGGAATCGGTTATGGTAAAGCAAAAGATGTTTCTGATGCCATCAGGAAAGCTGTTACCAAAGCAAAAGATGATATGCACAAAATAAAGATTAAAAATAACACAATACCTCACGCTGTCATAGGTGTTCATGGAGGAGCAAAGGTTATCTTACGTCCAGCCTCCGCCGGGACAGGTGTTATAGCTGGAGGACCTGTTAGAACAATTATTGAGGTTTCAGGAATACAAGATATTCTTACAAAATCACTAGGAAGCAGTAATAACTTAAATGTAGTTAAAGCTACTATGAAAGCTTTGTTAAGCCTAAGAAGTGCTAAAGAAATCGCTAAATTAAGAGGAATTCCGGTAGAAAAAGTATTTAATTAGTTATTACCAAGAGGAGATATTTGATGGAAATTAATAAATTAAAACCTAATTATGGTTCTATGAAAATGAGAAAAAGAGTGGGCAGAGGAAATTCCTCTGGGCATGGTACAACTGCTGGAAAAGGTACAAAAGGACAAAATAGCCGTTCTGGTCCGAAGGTAAAACCATACTTTGAGGGCGGTCAAATGCCATTAAGCAGGAGGTTACCAAAACGAGGGTTTCGAAACACTTTTCGTAAAGAATATGCCATTATTAACATTGAACAATTAAATAGATTTAATGATGGAGAAATTATAACACCTGAAAGACTTATTGATGATGGGCTAATAAAGAAAATAATGAATGGTTTAAAAATATTAGCTAAGGGTGATATAAACAAAAAAGTTATTGTTAAAGCACATAAATTTAGCAAGGAAGCTGTAAATAAAATTGAGTCAGCAGGTGGGAAGGTAGAGGTGTTATAAATGCTGGAGCAACTGCGAAATTTATTTAAAATACCAGATTTAAAAAATCGACTATTATTTACCATGGCAATGCTGATAATAGTTAGACTTGGTAGTCATGTACCGTTACCAGGCATAGATAAACAGGCTTTAGCAAATTTGTTTGCTCAAGGTGGCATTCTTGGATTTTTTGATCTATTTGCTGGTGGTGCTCTGAGTAGATTTTCACTTTTTGCACTTGGTATTATGCCATATATTAATGCTTCCATTATTATGTCACTACTACAATCCGTAGTACCATTATTTGAACAATGGTCTAAAGAAGGTGAAGAGGGTAGGAATAAAATTAATAGCATTACAAGATACGGTACACTGGTTCTTGGCCTTATCCAGGCAGTTGGAATAAGTGCATGGTTAGAAAGTTTGCAGGTTTTAACTATCACCGGAATATTATTTAGAATACTATTAACCCTAAGCTTGACTGCGGGTACTTGTTTTTTAATGTGGTTAGGTGAACAAATAAGTGATTATGGTATTGGTAATGGAATATCTATCATAATATTTACTGGTATTGTTGCAAGAATTCCCACAGAAATTGTTCAAACATGGAGCTTAGTCAGAATTGGTGAGGTTGGTATTTTTGCGATAGTTATTTTAATGCTCGTGATAATATTAGTTATTGCTGGAGTAGTTGCCATTCAACAGGGTCAGAGGCGAATACCAGTTCAATATGCCAAGCGAGTTGTTGGCAGAAAGTTATATGGTGGACAGGGGACTCATATACCTTTACGAGTTAATCAGGCTGGTGTTATTCCAATTATCTTTGCTTCTGCCATATTAATATTTCCAGGAACACTTGCTCAGTTTTTTCAGGGTTCTGCATTTATGCAAAAAATTGCACAAGCCCTTTCTCCTCAAACTGCTTTATACTTGACGCTATATGCAATTTTAATAATTATATTTACTTTTTTTTACACAGCTATAACTTTTAATCCACAAAACCTTGCAGATAATATCAAAAAATATGGCGGATTTATTCCGGGTAGAAGGCCAGGTAAAGCTACTGCAATGTATATTGATAATATAATGACTAGAATTACTTTAAGTGGAGCAATATTTTTAGCAATTATAGCCATTTTACCCAATATACTGATAAGTATAACTGGAATTACAACTATCTATTTCGGAGGTACCTCTGTTCTTATTATGGTTGGTGTGGCACTTGAAACTGTTGAACAGATAGAATCTCATATGTTAATGCGCCATTATGAAGGTTTTATAAAATAACACCTAATAAGTATAAAAAATAAATGCAAATAAAAATAGGATATAAGAAATGATAATTATATTGTTAGGGCCACCCGGAGCGGGTAAAGGTACTGTTGCCAAAGAAATAAATAAACACATATCTATACCAATAATAGCAACTGGTGATATATTAAGAAAAGCTATTGAAAAAGATACCGATATAGGGAAAAAGGCTAAAGGTTTTGTTATTTCAGGTAAATTAGTTCCAGATAAATATATTATTAAGATTGTTGAAGAAAGAATAAAGGAAAGCGATTGTATCAAGGGGTTTATACTCGATGGTTTTCCCAGAACAATAAACCAAGCTGTAGAACTCGATAAAGTATTAAAAAGAATCAACAAAAACATAGATCAAGTTTTTTATTTCGAAACTTCTCGTGATACGATTATTAATCGCTTATCTACTAGAAGGGTTTGTCCAAAATGTAACAATATTTTTAATATTAAATACGATCCTCCTAATGTTGAGGGTATTTGCGATAAATGTGATTCAGAATTGATACAGAGAGTTGATGATCATGAAGATACTATAAAAGAAAGATTAGAGGTTTATGACAAAGACACTTTGCCATTAGTTGATTATTATCAAAAAGAGGGTGTTTTAACAAAAATCAATGCTGATCAAGATTTGGCTGATAGATTTAAAATATTTTGGAACAGACTAATTGAATTAAAGGTAGTTGAAGATAAGAAGTTATGGTAATTATAAAGACAAATAAAGAAATTGAAAAGATTAAGAAAAGTTGTAAACTTACTGCAAATACATTAAAATATATTGCTGATAGAATTAAACCGGGTTTAAAAACAATACAAATTGATCAAATGGTAGAATTATATATAAAAAAACATGGTGGAATACCATCTTTTAAAGGATATGGCCCAAAAGGCTTTGAATTTCCCGCGTCAGCATGTATTTCAATAAATGATGAAATTGTCCATGGTATTCCTGGAAATAGAGTCTTAAAAGAAGGTGATATTATTAGTATCGATGTTGGTACTAATCTTAATGGATATTATGGCGATGCCGCAGCAACATTTGGTGTCGGCGAAATAAGCAGTGAAGCGGAAAACTTAATTAAAACTACTCAGGAATGCCTGTTATCAGGTATTATACAGGCAATCAAGGGAAACCGTATAGGTGATATATCTTATGCTATACAATCTAATGCTGAAAAAAACAATTTTTCTGTAGTCAGGGAATATGTTGGTCATGGGGTAGGATTAATGGTGCACGAAGAACCACAAATACCGAATTATGGGAAACGAGGAACAGGGCTTTTATTAGAAAAAGGGATGGTGTTAGCTATCGAGCCTATGCTAAATACGGGTAGTTACAAGACTATCATTGATAATGATGGATGGACTGTAAAAACCTTTGATGGCAGTCTATCTGCACACTTTGAACACACTATTGCAATTTTCGATGATGGAAATGAAATATTAACAATCTAATAATAGAATTGATTATTCTATAGTTCAATTTTTTTATTTTATATTATTAGACAGGAGAATGAAATGGGCAAAGAAAAGTATGTTGAAATGAAAGGAAGGGTAATTCAAGCTCTACCAAATACTTATTTTAAAGTTGAACTTGAAAACGGATGTGAAGTGTTGGCCCATATATCCGGGAAAATCAGAATGAATTTTATTCGTATATTGCCTGGAGATAGAGTTAAAGTTGAAATATCTCCCTATGATTTAACCCGTGGTAGAATTGTATACCGATTATAAGATTATAAAAATATTGTAATTAAAATACATTTAGGATTTTATTAATATTTAAATACATAAATATAATCCTAAGTATTCCTGATATATTGTATACTCTTATAATTATAATATTAGAAATATAGCAATGTATGCTTATTGAAGAGGTGAGATAAGATGAAAGTCAGAACTTCAGTTAAAAAGATTTGTGAAAAATGTAAGTTAATAAGAAGAAATGGTAGAATAATGGTAATTTGTAACAATCCAAAACATAAACAAAGGCAAGGAAAATAAAATAGGAAGGAGTGAATCCCAATGGCTAGAATTAGTGGTGTAGACTTACCAAAAAATAGAAATATTGAAACAGCCCTTACTTATATTTATGGTATTGGTTTTACTTTATCTCAGAAAATTCTTAACGAAGCTGGAATCAATGAACAAACCAAGGTTAAAGATTTAAAAGATGATGAAGTTGCCAAAATTAGAGATATTATCAGTAAAAACTATAAAGTTGAGGGAGAGCTTCGCAGTCAACAGGCTATTGATATTAAACGTTTAATGGAAATTGGATCATATCGAGGTTTAAGACATAGAAGAGGATTGCCTGTTAGAGGTCAAAGAACAAATACTAATGCCAGGACCAGAAAAGGGCCAAAAAGAACTGTAGGAATCAAAAGAGGTAGGAAATAACTATATACATATATTAAAAATAGTATCTCTTAATTAATACGAAAGGAGCGCCAAGTTGGCTGCACAAAAACAAACAAAAAAGATTCGTAAAAAAAAGATCAAAAAAAATATATTAAAAGGGATTGCCCATATACAATCTACTTTTAATAATACTGTTGTTAGCATCTCAGATATGGAGGGGAATGTTGTCTCGTGGGCTAGCGCTGGCTCAATAGGAAACAAGGGCAGCAAAAAAAGCACTTCATTTGCTGCTCAAAGAACCGCAGAAGAAGCCGGTAAAAAAGCAATGGATCAGGGAATGAAAGAAATAGATGTTTATGTAAAAGGTCCTGGTTC
>CAZLMD010000035.1:12177-13530 GCA_964560535.1 uncultured Atribacterota bacterium | reverse complement strand
AAGAATTAGCCTGCCGGAGTTATCTTATTTGTTATGGTGTACACAAGGAGTAAAAGAGATTATTTCTGAGGTTGCTACCCTGAGAACCGTACCATCTGCAGGGGCTCGCCATGCCCTTGAAACACTTCTTTTAGTAAATAAAGTAGAAGAATTAACTCCAGGACTTTACCACTATTTAAGCTTGGAACACAAGCTAGAGGTATTAAAGAAAGATAATTCGATTGCCGATGAAATAGTTAAAGCAAGTTTTAGCCAGGATTTTATCAAACATTCTGCAGTTACATTTATCTGGGTTGCAGCAATATACAGGATGAAGTGGAGATATGGAGAACGTGCCTACCGTTATATTTTTTTAGATGCCGGACATGTAGCTCAAAATCTTTATTTATCAGCCGAAGCTATTAATTGTGGCGTTTGTGCTATTGCTGCTTTTTCGGATGATGAATTGAATTATGTTTTGGGTATTGATGGAAAAGAAGAGTTTGTTATTTATATGGCAACTGTAGGCAAAAAGTCAAAATAAGACAAGATTAAAAAAGAGGTGAAAAAACATATGAGAAGAAAAGATAGAGAAATTACAGATATTGAAGATATCAAAAAAATTGTTAACCAGGCAGTTGTTTGCAATGTAGCAATGTGTCATGCTAATATCCCATACCTGATACCAATGAATTTTGGGTTTGATGGTGAGTATATCTATTTACATTCTTTTCCAGAAGGTTTAAAGGTTGATATATTGAAAGAAAATCCCCAAGTGTGTATAGGGGTGATGGAAAATGTAGAATATATACCATCATCTGAAAGTGTTTGTCAGGCTAGTATGAAATATAGCAGTGTAATTATTGATGGAAAAGCAGAATTACTATCTAATAAATCAGAAAAAACAAAAGGTATAATGTGTATCGTGCAAAAATACTATTGTGGTATATCAGGTGAAGAAAAGAAATCTGCTACACGATTAATTGAGGATTATTATAATAAATTAGCAGTTTTTAGAGTAAAAATTGAGAAAATTACCGGTAAAAGATCAGTTTAGTTTTCAAAAAGATTATTTTAAATAAAAAACAGGGTAGGCGGTTTAATAGGTGATATGTTTTGTTTCGAATGTGAAAAAAAGATTGAAAATAAACAGTTTTTCTATATTGATGAAAAGCCAATTTGTTATAAATGTGTTTTCGGCGACATAGAGCCAGTATCCATATATCCAATAGGGTTTGTAAAATCAAATGATCCATGGGGAGATGCTATCATAACACTATATCCTCAACAAAAAAAGTTTATGTATAAACTTGAGGAAGAAAAAGAAATATGTGTGGTCTATTATCTGCATGAAATTAATGCCATTAATACTGT
>CAZLMD010000035.1:10858-12077 GCA_964560535.1 uncultured Atribacterota bacterium | reverse complement strand
CAATTGGGAGTAATAACAGCAGGTGGGTTGGTTTTTATATTTAGCGGGTTGCTATCCTCGATATATCTGGCTATAAAATCCCCTGAATCAGTAATAAAAATGATCCATTTACCTATAAATTATTTATGTGGTTGCGGTATTTTATTTTTAATATATATGACTACTCTGTATCTGGCTATCGGGATAGCATCTAGCCGTCAACAGGTGATTGAAATCAGTATCGTTAATTATCTCTGGCCAGGGTTAACTCTTCTTTTTTCAGTACCAATCTTGAAAAAACAAGCATCTCTTGCAATTGTACCAGGTATAATAATAGGATTTATAGGTATTTATATTGCCATGAACCCTTATTATAGCAGCATTTCTATGTATTTCTTTTTAAAGAATATCAAAAACAGTAGTTTGCCCTACATTTTAGCTCTTATTGCTGCAATATCCTGGGCACTTTATTCTAACCTTGTTAGAAAATGGGCTGCTGCAGGTAATGGAGGAGCGGTGCCAATATTTTTGTTTATCACAGGATTATTTCTATTAATGCTTAGAATATTTTTCAAAGAAGAGTCAACATGGAGTATCAGGGTTATTCTGGAGTTAGTCTATATGGTTATTTTTCCAACATTTTTAGCTTATTCTTTTTGGGATCAGGCTATGCGCTGTGGTGATATATTGTTAGTCGCCTCTCTCTCTTATTTAACACCCATTTTATCTATTCTTATAAGTTCAATTTACTTACAAATCAATATTAATATTAATTTGTGGATTGCTTCTATCCTGGTTGTCATAGGTGCCCTTATCAGCAGATATTCTATTTCAGAATCTTAATATTATTCTTTACTGCAATGCCATTGTGTATTTTCCAATTTTTACAAATATGATGGAATGTGAATTAATAGATAAAAATATTTTAAAAGAATAGTCAATAATAAGATATTCTTAAAAATTAGAATTTTAGAATAATCTTTTTGATAGATAAGATATTTTTAATTATTTGTAAAAGAGGAGAGATGTGCTTACTGTAAAATGTATTAAGTGTAAACGAAAAATATTCAAATATAACAAAACAGGCAAAGGAAATCTATGGCATTGTTGGAAGGGTAGAATTAAAAAAGATTATAGTATCCATGATGGTAATGAAATCAGATGTATTTGCGGTAGTCTTATAGGTATAGAAGAAGATAGATGGATCAAAATGAAACAAAATTCTTTTGAAATTTCAGGG
>CAZLMD010000035.1:4575-10758 GCA_964560535.1 uncultured Atribacterota bacterium | reverse complement strand
TATAGAAGAAGATAGATGGATCAAAATGAAACAAAATTCTTTTGAAATTTCAGGGGCTATTACAAAATAAATATAATAAAGGTGTGAATCTGATTTTAATCAAGATGAATGGGTTCAAAAATGTTTTGTAGGAAATTTATTCCATACTATTTTGTATATTGTATTAGTAAATTTAAAAAAAGAGATACAAATAAAACTATAAAAGCTGGAAAGGAGAACCCATTGCTCTGCTGGCAAGTAGCAGATTTTGAGGAACCTGTGCCCCAATAAGCTGTTCCTTAATTGCGGTAACAAAGTATCTTTCAGTATAAAAATGTTCAATATCAATTATATTGAGCCCCATCTCTTTAGCTGTTAATGCTTCATGGTGTCTGACATCACCTGTAATAAGAAGATCTACCTTTTTTTTAAGTGCCTTGTCTATAAGAGATCCGCCACTGCCTGTACATAAAGCGATTGTTTTAATTTTTTGCTCATTCGCTTTGACTATTCTTAAATAAGGGATGTTGAGACTATTCTTAGTTCGTATTAAAATATTTTCTATATTTTGCTCTGAAGATAATCGGGCAATTAGACCAATTCCGGCTTTAGTATGAGATTTTAAAGGAAAGATATCGTAAGCAGGTTCTTCATATGGGTGGTTCTTATAAATAGTATCAATTATTTTATTTAAATGTCTTTCCTGGAAAACTGTTTCAATTTTTATCTCTTTAGCTAATTCCCTTTTTCCTATTTTACCCATAAAAGGGGAAGCTCCCTCTATCGGTCTAAAAGAGCCTTCTCCTTGAAAAGAGAATGATGTTTCATCATAATTCCCTATCTTGCCAGCACCAGCCTTAAAAAGTGCATTCAAAAGAATATCCTGGTGTTTTTCAGGAACATACACGGCTAATTTCAATATATTTTCCGAAGATTGCTCCAAGCAATCAATTTTTTTGAGATTGAGAAGTTTGCCAACATAATCATTTAAACCATTTTCTGCCAGGTCGTAATTTGTATGTGCAGCAATCAGGTTTATCCTATTACTGATTAGCTGAAAAGCTATTGGATTTGATTGTTTGGTAATCTTGTTAAAAGGTCGGAAGAACAAAGGGTGGTGTGACAAAATCGTATTACATCTTTGCTCTACTGCCTCTTTAATTATTTCTGGTGTCACATCTAAACAGATTAGTAACTTATTAATACTTTCTTCTAGATCGGCATACTGTACACCGCTATTATCAAAATCCAGCTGAAGAAAAAAAGGTGCAATCCTGTCAATAATATTAATCAGATCGATTATTTTCATAATAAAGTATCTGCTCCTTTCTAAAAAGAATAAGTCATTAATTATAAACTTATTCTTTTAAAGCTGGGATAGGGTTTTTTTAAGTTCCCGAATATCTCGCCAGGTTAATTCTTTGGGGCTTCCAGGAGTAGTTTCCTGATGTCTTAAAAGATAGCTGGGATGAAACATAGGAAATATTTTAATCCCACCAATCCAGTTAAACCATTGACCCCTAAGCCTGGAAATAGGATCTTCCTTATTTAAAAGATATTTGGTTGGTACACTACCAAGGGTAACAATAATTCTGGGGTTGATCAGGGCGATCTGGCTCTCTAGATAAGGCAAGCATGTATCAATTTCACTATTGTTTGGATTTCTATTTTTAGGAGGCCTGCATTTAACCATATTTGTAATAAAAACATCTTTCCTGTCTATCTCTACTGAGTCAAGGATTCGGTCAAGCAGCTGTCCTGCTCTGCCAATAAAAGGGATGCCTTCTTTATCTTCGTCTCTTCCAGGCGCTTCCCCGACAAACATTACAACACTACTGTAATTACCCTCTCCGGGAACAGTTTTGATTCTAGTTTTCGACAAAGGGCATTCGTGACAGTTCTCTATTTTATTAACGATTTCTTCCATGGCGAGCAAGGTTGCTGATATATCCATAAAAAACTCCTCAAAAACATGTCAATCAAAGCGGTAAATATCATACATACAAAAAATTCAATATCCTGACAAACTTACAGAACCTGCTTTTTTTATTTTGATACTAATAATTATCATTTTTCATACAATTCATACAATAGAAATTCAAAATATTATTGAGGGTCTATTGTATTGTATATTTTATCATGGCCAAATTTAATTAACAAGGGAGGGTACTCTCTGTTTAAATTTAAATATCGAATACACCAATAATTCGAAAATATAATCATAATAATTGCATAAAATAAACCACTTAAGAATATAATATTCCTACTCTTTATGATATGATTATAATACGATAATAGAGGGTATTAGAAATAATACTAATATCAATAATACTGAAGTGATTGGTATGTTAAAAAATGAAGAAATAGCCGATATATTTACAAATATTGCTAATTTATTAAAAATAAAAGATGAAAATATCTTTAAAATAAGAGCATATGAAAAGGTAGCTGCCACTTTAGAGAATTTACCTGTAGAAATAGAAACATTATACAGATCGGGTAAGTTGAATGAGGTACCTGGTATAGGAGAAGCAATTTCAAAAAAAATTGAAGAATTAGTAGAAACAGGCAGACTGGAATACTATGAAAAGTTAAAAAATAGTATCCCGGAAGGAGTATTGGAATTATTGAATGTTCCTGAAATAGGGCCTCGTAAAGCCAGTCTTTTTTATAAAGAGTTGGGTATTAGTAATATCAAGGAATTAGAAGAGGCAGCACTTCAACATAGACTACAACATCTATACGGAATGGGTAAAAAAGCAGAGGAGAATATATTAAAAGGGATAGAGTTATATAAAAAAAGAGATCAAAGAATATTTTATAGTGTAGCCTTACCTATAGCAGAAGAAATTGTTAACGAATTCAATTCCATCAAAGAAGTAAACAAAATTAGTATTGCCGGCAGTATAAGACGACAGAAAGATACTATCGGAGACATAGATATACTAATTGCTTCAGAAACTCCTGAAAAAATAATGAATAAGTTTATTCATTTACCTCAAGCAAAAGAGGTACTTGCTGAGGGATTGACCAAATCTTCTATATTAAGTTATCGGGATATTCAGGTAGACTTAAGGGTTGTGCATCCTACCAGCTTTGGTGCTGCCCTTCTATATTTTACAGGCTCTTTATCGCATAATGTCCGATTGAGAGAAATGGCAGTTAAACGGGGGTTAAAGATCAATGAATATGGTGTTTTCCAGATTAAGGGTGACAAAAATATAGCTGCAGCTAAGGAAGAAGAAGTCTATAAAATATTAGGTTTACCTTATATTATGCCAGAATTAAGAGAAGACCGTGGTGAATTTGAGGCAGCACAAAACAAGAAATTGCCAAACCTTGTGAAGTTAGGAGATATAAGAGGCGACTTGCATATACATACTACAGATAGTGATGGAAATAATACCATTGAGGAAATGGCAGAAGCAGCTAAAGAAAAAGGTTATCAATATATTGCTGTTACCGATCACTCACAATCGCTGCATATCGCCAGGGGATTAGATGAACAGAGACTGTTAGAGCAAATAAGAAGGATAGAACAGATCAATCAAAATATTAAAGGTATAACTATTTTAAAAGGAATCGAAGTAGATATTAAATCAGATGGTTCACTGGACATTGCCGATGACATATTAAAGAAGTTAGATATTGTTATAGCTGCAATCCATTCTGGTTTAAAGCAGGAAAGAAGGCAATTGACCAACCGACTGATCAAGGCAATGCAAAACCCATTTGTAAATATAATAGCCCACCCAACAGGGAGAATCATTGGCTACAGGGAGGCATATGATATTGATGTACAGGAAATCATTCAAGTTGCCATTCAAACAAAAACAGCATTAGAGATCAATGCTTCTCCCGAAAGAATGGATTTAAATGATATCTATGTTAAAAGTGCTAAAGAACAGGGTGTTATTTTATCCATCGGCTCTGATGCTCACCAAATATCTACTTTAGGCAATATGTTTTACGGATTATCTATTGCCAGACGTGGTTGGCTGGAAAAAAAAGACCTTTTAAATTCTCTTTCTCTGGAACAATTAAAATCTAGATTAAAGATTGGTTGATTGATATATCAATACATTTTAAAATTTGTTATTAAAAATAATTAAATCAAATTAACGAGATACAGTATTTTAAAATATATGATAATTATAATTACAGGAGGTATATAGATGACAGAAGAAAAGGGAGTAAGAGCAAGGAACGATTTGTTAGAACTGCTGAGTAACAGAATAATGGTCATTGATGGAGCAATGGGAACTATGCTGCAAGGGTATGGTTTAAAGGCAGGGGAGGCTCCAGAGCTTTGGAATGTGTCTTATCCTGATATTGTAAAAAAAATACATTACTCATACCTGGAGGCCGGGGCAGATATCATCCTTACCAACACTTTTGGGGCAAATGGCATAAAACTTAACAAGCTTGGCTATAGTGACAAAATAATAGAATTTAATAAACAGGCTGTTAAATTAGCAAGAGAAGTTGCTGATGATTATGAAAAGACTCATCTTGTACCTATTTTTGTAGCTGGTTCAGTAGGCCCAACCGGTGAAATACTGGAACCGTATGGGCCGGTAAAAAGTGAGGACACTTATACCGGTTATCAGGAACAGATTAAGGTATTAGCCTCATCGGGGGTAGATTTTATTTTACTGGAAACTTTTTATGATATTAATGAGATAAGTATTGCCTTGAAAGTTGTCAAAGAGGTCTGCGATTTACCAGTCTTTGCATCTATGACCTTTGATGAAGGTTTAAAAACAATATATGGAGTTAATCCAGAAAAAGCAATTGAAGTATTATTTAAGGAAGGGGCAGATGGTGTGGGTGCCAATTGTGGCAGTGGTCCTGAAACTCTTTATCAAATAATGTCACGGATGAGAGCTATGACTGATGCACCTCTATTAGTAAAACCAAATGCAGGCATTCCTTATATAGAGAATAACAGGGTTGTATATCCTGCAACACCACAAGAAATGGCAGAATATACTGAAAAATTTATTAAATTAAAGGTAAATATTATCGGAGGTTGTTGTGGAACAACTCCAGAGCATATCAGGTGTATTGCAGAAAAGATAAAAAATAAAAATATTTAGTCAAATATCGTGAAGATAATAATTGTAAGCGTTAAGTGCAAGGCATAGTTAATAATATGATCGAAATACAGGTTAATCCAGGACAAAAAAAAATAAAAGTACCAAAAGGTTCTTTGTTATTAGATATATTAAAAAAGATGGGCATAAACATCACTATGCCTTGCGGTGGTAATGGAAGTTGTGGAAAATGTAAAGTCAAAGTATCTCTTTCACCTGATAAAAACAATTTAGTCAACTCTAATGAAAAAAAATGGCTTTCAGAAAAAGAAATAAAAGAAGGGTTTCGATTATCCTGCCAATGCCGTTTATGGCAAGATAGTGTTATTTTTATCCCACCATCTACATTGTTAAAAAAGATAGACATGGATACTAAAGAGAAAGTAAGTCTGCATCTATTTGATAATCAGTTCAAGCCAATAATCTCAATTCAAAAACATTTTCTAAGAATAAAACCTCCTACTTTAAAAGATCAACGGTCCGATTGGACTAGAGTAAAAGACGAACTGAACAGGGTCAGTAGATCTGGCAATAGAGACTGGGACATACCCCCTTATTTGCTAAGTACTATTCCCAATCTACTCAGAGAAAATGATTTTTGTATTACTATGGCTATTTATGAAAATTCCATCATAGCAATTGAAGCTGGGAATACAAGTAAAGAAAGTTATGGAGTTGCATTTGATATCGGGACTACAACTATAGCGGGATATCTGGTAAATTTATCTACTTATGAAACTATTGCATCTGAGGCATGTAACAACCCACAGTTTATTTACGGCTATGATGTTATTTCGCGTATTGATTATGTAAAAAAAGATATTGCTCACAAAAAGAAGGTTCAAGCTGAACTGATCAACTCTTTAAATAACTTGATAGGGTTGTTGTTATTGAAAGTTGGAGTCAGGCGTTCCAGTATTTATTTTACGGTGATTGTTGGCAATACCACCATGCACCATTTTTTGTGGTCTTTGCCCACAGATAATCTGGGCTTGTCACCATATATTCCCGTAATTACTGATAGTATCTTTGGAAATGCCAGAGATTTAGATAGCCTTATCCTTAATCCTTATGCTAAAGTATATTGTGCCCCAAATGTTTCAGCATA
>CAZLMD010000035.1:2921-4475 GCA_964560535.1 uncultured Atribacterota bacterium | reverse complement strand
GCCTTATCCTTAATCCTTATGCTAAAGTATATTGTGCCCCAAATGTTTCAGCATATATTGGCGGCGACATAGTTGCTGACCTGATAGAAGTTGTTTTATGGGAAAAGAAGGGTAACATCCTGATTGTAGATCTGGGAACTAATGGTGAAATAGTACTTTATAATGGTGGGAAAATACTGGCTTGTTCGGCAGCAGCAGGGCCGGCTTTTGAAGGGGCTAAAATCAGCTCAGGAATGAGATCTGTTAAAGGTGCTATAGACAAAATAATGGTTACAGAAAAAAAGATAGAATACAGGGTAGTTGGTCAAACAAAAGCCAGAGGAATTTGTGGTTCTGGTGTGATAGATTTAATTTCTGGTTTACTAAAATTACAGATAATTAAACCAGATGGACGGTTAATAGATAAAGAGGAATGTCCGGAAGGTATCTCTCAGGAGATAAAGAGAAGAATCATAAAAGAAAAAATAGGTAACAAATTTCTAATAATATCATCCGAGGAATCAGCTACTGGAAAACCTATTTATTTGACTCAAAAAGACATCAGAGAAGTACAATTAGCTAAAGGGGCGATCAGTGCGGGGATTAACGTTCTATTAAAATATACCCACCTTGAACCAAAAGACCTAGATGAAATACTGCTGGCAGGTTCATTTGGAAATGTCCTGGATATTAATAGTGCCCTAATTATTGGACTCATACCTGAAATATGTTCTAAAAAGATACTTTCTATTGGAAATGCTGCTGGAAGAGGAGCAACAAAGCTATTGTTATCAAAGGATATGAGGGATATTGCAGAAAATCTTTCCCGGAAAATACAGTATGTTGAACTTTCTGCCCAATCTGATTTTTCCCGATTCTTTTTTGATTCAATGCTTTTTAGCCCTATAGATTTAAATTAAAAATAAGATGGCTAGTTGATATAATGTAATTTCATAAAAATATAATGAACGAAACAAGAATTATAAAAAATATTCCCATAAAAATAGATGAACAAGAAGTTTGCAGGTATCTGGGTCATAAAAAAGATATTGCTTGTAATACAAATTTACAGATATTAAAAATAATAAAAGAAGGAATCAAACAAGCCTATCCTCTACTGGATAGCAAAGGCATTTATCGCATTTTCCCTGTCAAATCCATATCTACTGATGGGGTTATTAAAACCGAACAATCGAATAAATTTTTCATAAATAAGGATACAGTCAAATATTTTAAAAATTCACAATATCTTATCTTTGCTGTAGCAACTATTGGGTCAAGAATTGAATATGTGATACAGGATAGATTTGAAGAGAAACAATACCTTCAGGCAATGATTTTAGATGCGGCTGGAACTGTTGCTATTAAGACAGCAGGTTTATGGTTAAATCGTTTTATTGAAAAAGAAAATGAGCAGCAGGGCTTTCAACTTTCCCGTTATTTTGAGCCCGGATCCGGAGATTGGGATATTAAAGAACAAAAAAAAGTATTTACTCTTCTCCAGCCGGAGAAAATAGGAGTAACTTTAAACTCTCACTATATGATGCATCCAACAAAATCCTTATCCTGGATTCG
>CAZLMD010000035.1:0-2821 GCA_964560535.1 uncultured Atribacterota bacterium | reverse complement strand
AAAAAAATATCTCACTCATTGATATATTCTTGACCTTTTTTAGAATAGGGTTATTAACTTTAGGTGGTGGTCTGGCAATGTCACCAGTCATAAGATATGAACTTGTTCTCAAGAGAAGATGGCTAAAGGAATCTGAATTCTCTTCTACGGTGGCAATGGCGACAATCGTTCCAGGTTCTATTTCAGTAAATATTGCCTATTTATTAGGGAAGAGATTGAGGGGATGGAAGGGCTTAGTTTTATCAATACTGGGAGTGGTCCTGCTTTCTTTTATAACTATAATTTTTATAGCAAGCTTCCTCCTCCCATTTTTTCACTATCCTAAAGTTATAAATTTTTTAAGAGGTTGTGCTATAGCCGTTGTTGGGCAACTGGCTTTTACTAGTTTAATATTTAGCAAAAGACTGATCAATCGTCTTTCCCATTTTGTTCTATGTGTTACCGGGGTCATTATAATGGGAATATTCAAATTACACCCCATATTTGGATTAGCAATAGTTGGCCTAAGCAGTTATTGGTTTTATACAGGTTAATCTTAATTAAATATACAAAATCTATTTAAAAGATTTTATATTAAGGAGATTGAAACATTGGAATCTCTGTCAGATTTATTTATAAGTTTTTTAATAATAGGAATTGGTGCATATGGTGGGGGACTTGTAACAGTACCACTTATACAATACGAGATGGTTGTTAAATACAGATGGTTGACTATGAGGGATATGTCAGAGTTAATAGCGATTGCTCAAATGACACCAGGTCCAATTTCAATTAATACAGCTACATTTATAGGCTTTCGTTTAGCAGGGGTAATAGGGTCGTTGCTAGCTACATCTGCAGTTGTACTACCTTCAATTGTATTTTTTACTTTGCTTACACCTTTGATCACACAATTTAAAGAAAATTCACGTTTTCACAGGGTAAATAAAGGTTTACAATTGGGTGTATTAAGTCTTATTCTTTTTGCAGTTTGGAGCTATGGTTCAGTAGTCATCAAAGGATATGCCGATTTTGGAATTGCAGTTATTGCTTTTTTATTACTGATTAAATGTGACAAAAAATTGCATCCAATTTTAATAATTTTAACCTGTGGCATCATTGGTTTAATTATTTTCTAATAATGTTTTCATAATTTCCCTAAATAATTGTTACAATCCATTATAAATTATTAGCTATCTTCTTGTGTAACAAATTACCTTTAAACCTTTTCTTATTTGACAATTATTGACTGTAATGATATATTTTCACTAGATATTTTTAAATTATAAAACTCGTATAAGCTTTCGAATAAGGCGAAAGCATTTCTGCCGAGTGACCGTAAATCACAATGGGTTACGAGTGGAAGTGCATCTTAGGGACTCACCTGCTGTGTAAAAACATGTAAAACAACTCGAAGATATTGAGCAGGATTTGAACCAAGTGGTGCAAAGTGTATCTTATGCTACACCGAAGGGCTAAAATCCCAGGCGGAGAGGTTCCACTCTTATATGGAATACTCCTGTTCTGGGTTTTTTTATTTTATTAAGCAAAAGGTGTAATTAAAAAAATTAGTAAATCAAAATCAAATAAGACAAATTCTTATTTCAAATTTTTAGTATATATTAAAAATAATACACAAATTTAATTAATATTTATTTAGGATGGGAGGTTTAGTAATGGATATTAGCATTATTATGGGAAGTATTTCAGATCAGCCCATTATGGAAAAGGCAACTGAGATTTTACAGGAATTAAAAATCAGCTATGAAATAAGGGCTATTTCAGCACACCGTTCAGTTGATTTCCTTTTTCAATATATAGAACAATTCCCTCAAAGAGGGTTTAAGGTAATTATTGCTGGAGCAGGTGGTGCAGCCCATCTACCAGGTGTTATTGCGGGCAAAACTATGTTACCAGTTATCGGTGTTCCAATAAAAACTCCAATATTAGAGGGATTAGATTCATTGTTATCCATTGTACAGATGCCCAGGGGAGTACCTGTTGCTACTGTCGGTATTAATAATGCTGCCAATGCCGCCCTGTTTGCTGCTAGAATTATAGCTCTCAAGGAAGACGCGGTATCACAAGCATTAGTTTCATATATTAAAAAGATGGAGCAAAAGATCACAGATTTAAATATTAACCAGGGCATTAAGAATTAATAAAATATTTAAGAATATAAGTGTATAGTATAAGCATACAACAATATTGTGACTCAAAATATATAAGAATTAGTATCAAAAAAAGAATGTGTCATTATTAATTTGAACAAGTTTTTTTAAAGATAAACTTTACCATGATATTAAGAGACAGGACATACTTAATAAGGGATAATAGCTTGAAAGATATTATATATTTAATCATTTATTGTATTGTAAAAATAAAATGTATTAACTGATAAACTATGAGTATGTTTTAAATAGAAATTAATGATTTGGAACTTTCTAACATTGCTTAAACTTTTTGATGTTGAGATATTAAATAAGGCAAGAAGATTAGGGGAGGAACTGAATGTGAATAAAGACAATAATTACCATACCAAAGAAAATTTAAACAATATTTTAAAGGAGAATGATCTTACTGAAAGAGAATATGAGGAAATTGTAAGAATTTTGAAGAGAGAGCCAAATGAAGTAGAACTGGGACTGTATTCTGCAATGTGGTCTGAGCATTGTAGCTATAAAAGCTCTAAACCATTATTAAAACATTTTCCCACCAAAGCCGAATGGGTTTTATTTGGACCAGGTGAAAATGCTGGTGCTGTCGATATAGGAGAAGATATGGCTATGGTAATGAAGATTGAAAGCCATAACCATCCCTCAGCAGTTGAACCTTTTCATGG
>CAZLMD010000034.1:6906-13568 GCA_964560535.1 uncultured Atribacterota bacterium | reverse complement strand
AAAATATACATAAACTATAATAGATTTTTTGTTGTAAATGTTATAAAATAACAGATACTTGTACCACACATTTATTGCATAGTATTAATAATACCTCTATCAGCCAGTGTCCCTATTTTGATTATAATAAAAAATAGCAAAACTTTAGAAGGCAAGCACAGAAGGAGATAATATAAAATGAACTCTAATGAAATAATCAGAACAGAACCAGTAAATTTCATTCAGGCAATTATCGATAAAGATAAGAAGGATAATAAATATGGAGGTAGGGTGCACCTCAGATTTCCACCTGAACCAAATGGATATTTACATATTGGCCATGCCAAATCTATCTGTTTAAATTTTGGTCTGGCTAAAAAAAATGATGGATTGTGCAACCTTCGCTTTGATGATACCAATCCCTCTAAAGAGGAGATTGAATATATAGAGTCAATTATTTATGATGTTCACTGGTTAGGTTTTGATTGGGAAGATCGCCTCTATTATGCCTCAGATTATTTTGAACAGATGTATCAAGATGCACTATCTCTAATCAAAATAGGCAAAGCCTATGTATGTGACTTAAGTCCTGAAGAGGTTAGGGAATACAGGGGAACTTTTACTAAGCCCGGAAAAGAAAGCCCGTATCGCAACAGGACTGTTGAAGAAAACCTTACACTATTTCAACAGATGAGAGAGGGTAAATTTGAAGATGGCTCCAGGGTTCTACGGGCAAAGATAGATATGAGCTCACCTAATCTAAATATGCGGGACCCGGTCATTTACCGTATCATGAGAGAATCTCATCATCGTACTGGTGATGAATGGTGTATTTATCCCATGTACGATTATGCTCATCCGCTTGAAGATTACTATGAAAAAATTACACACTCAGTATGCACACTGGAATTCGAAGATCATCGTCCTTTGTATGATTGGGTTCTGGAGAATTTAGATGCTGTAGATGCACCACAACAGATAGAATTTGCCCGATTAAATCTGAGTAACACGGTGATGAGTAAGAGAAAGCTAAGAGTTCTGGTAGAGGGCGGATATGTTTCAGGATGGGATGACCCTCGATTACCTACCATATCTGGTCTGCGCAGGCGTGGATATACCCCTGAGGCAATCAGAACTTTTTGTGACCGAATTGGAGTGGCAAAGACCAATAGTGTGGTAGATATCCGCTTTTTAGAACACTGTATCAGAGAAGATTTAAATAAAAGAGCCAATAGAGTAATGGCAGTCTTAAATCCTTTAAAATTAATAATTGATAATTATCCCGAAGATGTAATAGAAGAGGTAGATTGTGAAAATAATCCGGAAGATCCTGGTGCAGGTGATAGAAAAATACCTTTCTCTAAAGAACTTTTTATAGAAAGGGAAGATTTTCATGACAATCCTCCATCTAAATATTACCGACTGGCACCAGGGCGTGAGGTCAGGTTAAAAAATGCATATATAGTCAAATGCACTCATTTCGTATGTGATGAAAATACTGGAGAAATCAAAGAAGTGCATTGCACTTACGATCCGGAAAGCAAAAGTGGACAACCCGGGGCTCAACGTAAAGTGAAAAGTACTATACACTGGGTTTCTGCTAAGTTTGCCCAGAAGACCGAAATACGTCTATATGACTATTTGCTGATTGACAATATAGAGGAACAGGAAGATGAGGATGTTGAAAAGGATTTTGTAAAAGCTCTCAATCCACAATCAATAGAGATTTTAAAAGATAGCCTGGTAGAACCTGGCTTACAAAATGTAAAACCAGGGGAGAAATTTCAATTTATGCGTAAAGGTTATTTTGCTGTAGACCCCGATTCTACGCCCGATAACCTTGTTTTTAATAGAATTGTTTCTCTAAGGGATAGCTGGAAAAGAATAATGAAGAACACCTGATCAACCTTTAAAATAGTATATATTAGTATAACTTAGCATCATTATATTAAAATTGGTGGTGTTATTATGAAAATAGCTTTTTTTACAAATTGCTACAAACCGTTAATCAATGGAGTTGTCAGTAGTATAATATCTTTAAAAGAAGCCTTTGAAAAAAAAGGTCATGAGATCCTTATTTTTGCACCCCAGATGGAATCCTATAAAGATGAAGAAGAAAATATTTTCAGATACCGTTCTATTAATTTAACACAAAAAGTGAAGTATCCAATTGCAATTCCTTTATCTTTGAGGGCAGGGCAGGTCATTACCAGGTTTAACCCCGATATTATCCACCTCCATCACCCCTTTGTGCTAAGTATGCCAGCAATTATGTATGCAGCTAAATTAAAAATTCCTAAAGTGTTAACAATACATACCCAATATGAACGCTATGCATATTATGTTTCACCAATTCCTCATAAAATTACACATGAAGCTATAAGAAGGATTATTTTTAACCTGGCAGACAAAGTAGATATTATAACAACACCATCTCAGTCCATGAAGGATCTTATAAATAATTATAATATTAAAAAAGAGATTACTGTAATTCCCAATGCCATAGATGTAGATATATTTGCAGAAAAGAAGGAAGAAGAGAATAACGCACTAAAAAGAGAGCTAAAACTGTCTCAAGATGATGTAGTGATTATCTATGTAGGAAGAGTATCTTTAGAAAAAAATATTGAAAAAATAATCAAGGCATTAGCCTTAATCAGAGATAAAAAAATTGATAATTTTAAATTTATTCTGGTCGGTGATGGAACAGCTATGAAAGAACTTAATAGCTTAGTAGAAACTTTAGAACTGACTGAGAACGTAATTTTTGTCGGAGCTATTGATAGGGAGAAGGTAAAAAACTATTACCAGATTGGAGATATATTCGCTTTTAGCTCTACCTCTGAAACTTTTGGTATGGTAATTATTGAAGCCATGGCTTCCGGGTTAGCTGTTTTAGCTGTAAGAGCTCCCGGTGCTGCTGATATTATAAAAGACGGGGTAGATGGTATTCTAGTCAGAGACGATATCTTAAATTTCTCAGAACAACTGGAAAATCTTATCCTGAATAAAGATTTAAGACAAAGACTCTCGTCAAATGCATTGCAGGCTGTCAAGCATTATAGCACTGATGCTGTATCAGATCAGGTGCTTGAACTTTATGGCAAATTATTATCAGAAAAAAATAATAAAACAGATACTATTACAGCTCATTCCTGATCACTATAAAAGCCTTTATTTTTCATTAAATACATCATGATATATTTAATAAAACTATGGAAGATTTTTTAAAAATTGTAACTTAGTAAAAGTTAGTAGCAACATAGTTTTGCTATCTGTGATTTTCTTCTACATTACAACATAACCTTTTTTTATCTTATAGAAATTTTATTAAATATCTAAGTGTTTTTTATGTTATAATTGTAATTGAAAAATATAAATTATAAATAATATTAAAAAAATTGAAATTTAGATATATGGTGGTAATGGTATCAATATGGTAATTATAAAGTAATCTGTATGAAGAAAATAATTATTACAATAATAACAATATTTTTAGTAATATTTTTTGCTCATAATCCCGTTCTTGCTCAGACATCGGTCGAGAAAGCTACCTTTGCTGGTGGTTGTTTCTGGTGTATTGAGGCAGCATTTGAAAAGATAGAAGGAGTATTAGAGGCAGTTTCAGGTTATACCGGTGGTAAAACAGACAACCCGACTTATGAAGAGGTTTCTACAGGAAAGACCGGTCACTATGAGGCAGTAGAAATATTGTTTGACCCGGATATTGTTTCTTATGATGATTTGCTTGCAATATTCTGGAAAAACATCGATCCCACTGATAGTGGAGGGCAGTTTGTTGATCGTGGAAGCCAGTATCAGACGGCTATCTTCTATCATAATAATGAGCAAAAACTGATTGCTGAAAAATCGAAAGAAAAATTGGAAAACTCAGGAGAGTATAATAAAGAGATTGTAACAGAGATTATACCCGCAACAAAATTTTTTCCAGCCGAAGAATACCATCAAAACTATTACCAAAAAAATCCTATTAATTATCAATTGTATAATTTAGGTTCTGGTCGTGCAGAATATATTAAAACAAAAGGATCAGGAGAAGATATGGAAGACAGATGGGATGAAAATTATCATAAACCTTCAAAAGAAGAATTAGAAAGAATATTAACACCGTTACAATATGAAGTAACTCAAGAAAACGGTACAGAAAAACCTTTTCAGAACGAATATTGGAATAATACAAAAGAAGGAATATATGTAGATATAGTTTCAGGAGAGCCGCTTTTCAGTTCAACAGATAAATTCAATTCAGGAACCGGCTGGCCAAGCTTTACCAAGCCTATCGATGAACATTTTATTGTAAAAAAAGAAGATAGAAGCTTTATGATGGTCAGGACAGAGGTTAGGAGCAGGTATGCTGATTCTCACTTAGGACATCTCTTTAATGACGGGCCTCCTCCAACTGGTTTGCGTTACTGTATTAATTCAGCAGCACTATGCTTTATACCATTGGGAAGTATGGAAAAAGAAGGATACGGACAATATCGTTATTTGTTTCCAAAATAATAAATTTGGAATAATAAATAAGCACAAGGAAAGCCAGGATGAAAAAGGCAATTCATTTAGAGAATTCTAGTCTGAAATATCCTTTACCCGAGTCATTCATAAAAGAATTATCCGAAGAATTAGACTCCATAAATGAATACCCCAGTGGGGGTACTTATACAAATTTGTCCACAAAGGCAGCAGAATATTTTGGTGTATTACCAGAATATGTATTGCCTGCAAATGGTTCAGATGAAATAATAGAAGCTATTACTATGGCTTTTGGGGAAAAACTTATCTTAATCCCCGTTCCCACTTTTTCTCAATACGAAACCTGTGCCGAGCGTTACAACTTAAACAAAAAACTGATTACATGCTTACAGGGTTGCAATTTTCAATTAAAATATTGTGAAGATGATTTAAAAAAAGCCAGTCTGGTCTGGATTTGCAACCCAAATAATCCCACAGGTACCATTGTTCCTCGAGAAGAGATAATAAAAATATTGAATATTGCCTCTGGAACGGTGGTAGTCGATGAGTGCAATTACGAATATATTGGCGAATCTGTAGCGGATTTAATTGAACAATTCCCAAATTTGGTAATTTCCCGTAGTTTTTCTAAAAATTTTGGGTTGGCAGGACTGAGGTTGGGATTTGCTATCTCTTCGGTAAAAAATATTGAAGAGATTTCCCGTTATTGCCAGAAATTTAGAGTCAATAAGATGGCAGAAATAGCAGGTATAAAAGTACTTAACTATTTGGATTATTTTCAAAAAGCATGGCAGGAAATTGCCCTGGTAAGAGAGTTCTTTATTGATGGTTTGAAAAATACAGGTATCACACCTTTCCCCTCAAAGACCAACTATGTTCTGGTAGATTTTATTAATCAAAAAAAGGCCAGGAATATATGGCAATATTTAAGAAAAGAGAATGTCTTTACCTTTGCTTCCTGGGAGGGAGAGTTTTCTGGTTTGGACAGCCACTTTATCCGTTTTGCGATAAGCAATCATGAAGATATGTCACATGTATTGCAATTATTAGAAAAATTCCAGAATAATATCTCTTAAGGTTTAAACAATTCTCTTGTATCATTTAAGGGATGGAGAATATTTATTATTGATAAATACTTTTTTTCATCAGATCAAAAAAATTATATTATTATTTTGCACCATATTGCTTATATTATCCCTTTTATCAGCATCATATGCCCAGCAGACCGGTGAAGATGATAGAATAGAAAAGCAGCTAAAAATTTTCCATCTTTCCTATTTTTTGGAAGAAGAAAATGGATTTCCCATACAGAATGCTTATTTCAAAAATGCCCTCTCTTATTTGGAAAATGAACATATCGGTTTAGCCATAGGTGAATTAGAAAAGATTGAATTTAACAGTTTATATATCCCATTCTATCTAAAAAGCCAATTATTGAATGCACAGTGTTATGAGAGATTGCAACGCTGGGAATCTGCAATTAGAATTTATCAGGACCTCTTGAATCAGGTACCTGTTATGCAAGAATATGTCACATATCTGTTAGCAAGAGCTTACCAAAATATCAAAGATATAGAGTCTGCTCAAAAATCATTATTGGAGATAATTAACAGATTTCCTCAAACTCAAAATGGAATCGCCCCTCTGACACATTATCAGCTTGCCTTGCTTTATAGAGAGAGTAGTTCAGAGGAATTATTCTGGCAAGAATACAAATTATCCATAGAAGCTTCACTGGAAGAAAAGCTTAAGGCAAAAATATTAACAGAAATGAGTGATATTTCCTGGGAAAGTGGAGAATATATCAATTCTCTATACTATTTAAAGGAGATAATAGAAAAACGCTATGAACGAGAAAAAATTTCTTCACAGGAAAGCATATTTATTGATAGATACCAGATAGTTCAGGGTAAAGAACAATTCGAGATACCGCCTGATCTTTTACTATTTTTTGCTGATACTATCTTCAGCTATAGAAGGTACAATGTTGCAGAAATGATCTATGAAGAAATAATAGAAAAATATGGAGATCAGGTAGATATAACTAAGATGCACTACAACAAAGCCAGGGCAATCTATTATCAGGGCGAATATGAAAGAGCAATAGAAGAATGTCTCTATATTCTGAACAATTTCGAACAGGAAGATATACTTGCCAGAACCCTTTATCTCTATGCCGGAGGCCTCTT
>CAZLMD010000034.1:3796-6806 GCA_964560535.1 uncultured Atribacterota bacterium | reverse complement strand
GCCGAGGCATTGCCCTATTATAAATACATCTATGAACATTTTTCTGATAGCAGTCAGGCAGATGATGCATTGTTCTGGTTGGGAAAACTATTATATATGTCTGAAAAGACAGAAGGAACACCATGGTTTGAAAAATTGATAGAGCAATATCCAGATAGCTACTATTCCTTCAGGGTGCCTGCTGATATATATTCTTCCAACTATAAATTGGAAGAAATTATATCACATAATAAGAAGATATCTTTTGAAGATTTTAAACAGAAATATTTTCCACAGAATAAAAAAGCACAATTATCAGCATATCGAGCCGAATTATTGTTATTCCTAAAACTGTATGAAGAATCTATTCACGAGCTAAATTTTGCTCTTAAGCAAGAACCAGGCAACCCATATTTACAGCTCTTACTTATTCAAACATATGCCCGAGTTGAAGAGTATTACCGTTCTAACAGTTATGCACAATTATTACTAAGCCAATTTTTATCCAGTAATAACTTAGATTTCCCTTTGCTGTTATGGGAATATACCTTCCCCGTTTATTACTATGAGCTGGTGCAAAAAATGGCCAACAATTATCATATGGATCCATATCTTATCTGGTCGATTATGAGAGAAGAGAGCCATTTCAACACATTTGCAGAATCAAGGGCCGGGGCTAGAGGGCTGATGCAAATTATTCTCTCAACTGGTGAATGGATTGCTGAAAAACTTAATTATAAAGAATATGAGCCTGACCTACTATATGAACCAGAACTCAATATTGACCTGGGAGCATGGTATTTACAATATCTACTGGATAGGTTTGATGATAGTAATATTCTGGTTATTTCCGGGTATAATGCAGGACCAGGTATTACTGATAAGTGGCTCGAAACAATAGATATCAACGATATAGATGTTTTTATTGAGAATATTCCCTACCAGGAGACCAGAGAGCATATCAAAAAGGTTATGCGCACATATCTAATATACAAATTGATATATTAAAATTAGTCGACAATAATAAAAAAATAGAATGCGATTTGACAACAAATAAAAGAAACAATAAAATAGAGTATAATAAATAAAAATTATTAGTATATTTGTTTTTAAAATACCATAGGGTGCATACAAAGAAAAAAATAATATATTTAACTTGCTATAATTATATTTTTTATAAAATATACTAAATATGGAGAAGTGAAGGCTAACAACAAATTTAATTGAAGGGAGGAAAAAATGATGGAAGAATACCTGACTGCCAAACAAGTTGCTGATTACCTGCAGGTAAAACCTTTAACCATTTATCAATGGGCAAGAGAAGGAAAGATTCCAGCTATAAAAATTGGAAGAATATGGCGTTTTAAAAAAGAAGCCATCGATAATTTTTTAGATGAACAACTGCAAGGGAAGGGGAAAAGGGACTAAAGTAGCCACTTTTTTTAATGGAAACAATCAATAATTTTAGAATAAAAAAAATTAAATGCCTTGCATTTCTAGAAGAATATAATATAATGGGAAAAGTCTAAAATCTCATTATTGTGTTATGCCTGAAAATAATTAAATAACACTTCTAATAAACCAACTTAAGTTGCTAGAACTAAAAAATATTTACAAGGTGAAATAGAAGGATGGATTGCCAAAAAGAAGCTTTTATCTATAAAGCTGGGCTAACAGTGCTATTCCTACTAATCGTTCTCTTCTCGGTATGCTTCAACTCAGTTGCCATGGCCCAGGATTATATAGACTACGAGATACAAAAAGGCGATTGCTTATGGACTATTGCCAAGCAATTTCAACTATCTATACAAGAAATTGCTAAAACAAACGATATAGATGTTAATAAAACACTGCAGCCAGGCCTGCTTTTGAAGATCCCTCAGGATGAGTCTATTTCAGACAATTTGTTAGAACATGACTCAATAGTGATTCATACTGTTCAAAAAGGGGAGAGTCTCTGGGATATTGCCCAGCAGTACCATTCCTCACTGGAACTTCTGTCAAAGGTAAATGAATTAAAAGAACCTAATTCATTATATATCGGGCAGGAGGTAAAGGTTCCTGTCAGTGATAATGCACTAATTAAGGAGGCTAATAGCCTTGCTGACGGCAAGACCGCTATGCTTTCTTTCCAGGAAGAAAAATCTAATTTAAAAGAAATTACTACCAGTTTAAACCTGGAGTTTAGAGAGTCAGTCAAGGAGATTGATTATGTGGTAAAACCTGGAGAAAGTTTGTGGACTATAGCACAGAATTACCATGTATCTTTAAACGATCTGTCACAGGTGAATGACCTGGAAAATGCGGAAAGGCTGACCATAGGGCAGATTATTAAAATACCTTTAGGTGATAGACAGGCAGACAAAGACAAGACAAATCTTGATGAACAGAAAAAACCTCAGGAAAGTTCAATAGAACACATAGTTCTTAATGGAGAAACTATCTCAACTATTGCTCAAAAATACCATACCTCTGTAGACACAATCTGTCAGCTCAATAGAATGACAGCAAAAGACTATATATTCCCCGGACAAAGGCTCAAAATAAAAGTAAATGAACAAGATTTGTCCGAAATAGTCTTAATACAGGAAAAGGAATTAGAAAATAACACTGCACAGTCTATAGCAGCACAGCCATCAGTATCGGAATCAGTTTACTATACCGTCAAGTCAGGTGACAGCTTATCCGCTATTGCCAAGCAACATGGAGTATCAGTTGAAGGAATTGTGGCAGTCAATTATCTGACCAATAAGGACAGGTTATCAGTAGGGCAACAATTAAAGATACCTGCTATAGGTGGTAACAATTTAAAGACAAAAGTAGTTGAATATACTGTAGCTAAAGGAGATACCCTATCAAAAATTGCTCAGAAATTTAACATTAGAATGTATGATATTATTAGCTTAAATGAACTGCAAAACGTAAATAGACTGTCTGTTGGTCAAAAGTTAAATATACCAGCATCTGCACAGGCATCTGAACAGGGTGCCAGCAGTACATCTGTAGCCCAATCATCAACTCAAAGACAGGA
>CAZLMD010000034.1:2106-3696 GCA_964560535.1 uncultured Atribacterota bacterium | reverse complement strand
ATCAGAGCTGCTGAAAGTGGAAAGGTAAGCTTTTGTGGCAGTATTAGTGGATATGGTAAGACAGTGATTATTGATCACGCAGCTGGATATTCTACAGTATATGCTCATAATTCAGAAAACTTAGTTTCAACCGGACAGAGTGTACAAAAAGGAGAAGTTATAGCCCGCCTGGGAGCTACTGGTAATGCTACTGGTTCACACCTCCATTTTGAAGTAAGGGTAAACAGCAAACCGGTTAACCCCTTAAATTACTTACCCTAATTTTTAATAGTAATTTATATGCATGCATATAGACAATTAATAAAACTATCTACTTTTTGTAATCAAATTAAGTATTTCCTATTATAAATTAATTTAAAATGACAATATATTCCAATTATAATTAGTAATTTCTATTATATATAGCTAAAAAATAGAAACTTGTTGGACTATTATGGAATAATCGAATATAAAACAAAAAAACTGGAGCGGTAAAGATGAAGACAGAGAGTAATTTAATTAAAGGTAAAATTATTGCTGATGCAATAAGTGAAGAAATAAAATTAGAATCCACTGAATTTTTTCAAAAAGTTAATATGAAACCAAAACTGTCAGTGGTTATAGCAGGCGATGACCCTGCTGCATTATTTTATGTCAGAATGATTGAAAGAAGCTGTCAACGGGTTAATTTTGATTTTGAAAGACATGCTCTTTCCGAAAAGACCACCGAAAATGAGCTACTGGGTTTATTAAACCAATTAAATAAAGATAAGTCTGTTCATGGAATAATTGTGCAGACTCCTCTCCCTGACCACATAAGTGAAGATAAGATTCGTGAAGCACTTTCTCCAACAAAAGATGTGGATTGCTTTAATCCTGTCAATATGGGTAAACTGGCTATGGGCAATCCAGACTTTCTGCCCTGTACACCTTATGCCGTCTTTGAGATATTAAAAAGAGAAGGAATTGAAGTTGAAGGCAAGCATGTAGTAGTTGTTGGAAGAAGCAGTGTTGTCGGGAAACCATTAGCGTTAATTCTACTCTTAAAAAAAACTCATGCCAATGCCACAGTAACTGTCTGCCATTCCAGAACAAAAGATATAGGATCATTCACCCGAAATGGAGATATTGTGGTTGCCGCTGTTGGTTCAGCAAGATTGATTAAAGGTGATATGATCAAAGAGGGAACCGTTGTCATTGATGTAGGCACAAATGAGGAAGAGGGTAAATTGGTAGGAGATGTAAACTTTGAAGAAGTGTCTACACTTGCCTCTAAAATTACGCCCGTTCCAGGTGGGGTTGGTCCTGTGACCAATATGATGCTCATGAAAAACACCCTGCATGCGGCAAAAATTCAATTGTTCAAATCCGAAGAATAAAGTCGTCTAAATAATAATATATTTATTAATCATTAGTATCTTTTTTCATTCTTCTTAGTTTTTCTAGATTTATCATTAAAGCCATAATATCAGAGGGGGTTATCCCTGGGATTCTGTGTGCCTGACCCAGGGATAAAGGCTTTATTTCTGCAAATCTCTGCCTTCCTTCATGTGAGATTCCATAAATTTCAGAGTAATCAATATCAGCAGGTATCTTATAATTCTCATTCCT
>CAZLMD010000034.1:0-2006 GCA_964560535.1 uncultured Atribacterota bacterium | reverse complement strand
TCTTTTTTGGCTAAAAACTTTTGATATCTGGATTCCGAAATAAGCCCATACTTATAACCATATGGTGTCAATCTTAGATCAGCATTATCCTGGCGTAACAAGAGTCGGTATTCTGCCAGACCTGTTCTTAATCGATATGGTTCGGTTACTCCTTTGGTAACCAGATCATCTATCTCTACTGCAATATATGCCTCTGAACGGTCCAGAATAAAAGGATCCTCTCTATTCAAAAGCTGTACTGCATTAATACCTGCAATAAGGCCCTGTTCAGCGGCTTCTTCATACCCGGATGTTCCATTAATCTGTCCGGCTAAAAACAAGCCTTTAATCATCTTTGTTTCTAAGGAATAACTAAGCTGATATGGCAGAATAATGTCATACTCTATGGCATATCCATAACGAACAATTTCACAATTTTCCAATCCGGGAACAGAATGTAATGCCTCTAATTGGGCAACAGGGGGCAGGCTGGTAAAAAATCCCTGCACATAAATCTCTTCACTGGAAATGCTTTCTGGCTCAAGGAAGAGCTGGTGTGTATTATGGTGAGGGAATCGTACAACCTTATCTTCAATAGTGGGGCAATATCTTGCAGCTGCGCTATCAACCGTACCACTAACCAGTACTACCTGGTCGAGATATTTCTCAATAATCTGCTGAGTCCTTATATCTGTTCTGGCAATATAGACACTGTGTTTGTCATAAACCTTTTTTTTCGATTCAAAGGAAAAGGCTAATGGCTCACTGGCACTCTTTTGTTCATCAAGTCCTGTAAAATCGATACTTCTCCTGTGGATTCGTGGCGGGGTAGAAGTATTAAAACGTGTTGTTTTAAAACCTAACTCTTTAAGCTGGTTAGCGAGTTCAATTGAAGCCAGCTCCCCGGCTCTTCCGGCACTAAAGCAGGTCTTTCCGATATAAATTTTACCATCCAAAAAAGTACCGGCAGTTAAAATAACAGCAGGTGCATAGATATGCATACCACTTTGAGTTACTATTCCCTCAACAGCATCTCTTTTAACCAACAGTTGGCTGACCATCTCCTGTAGTAAAGTTAAATCAGGCTCCTTTTCGATAGTCTTAATCATCTCTTCTACATATTTATTCTTATCCACCTGAGCTCTTAAAGCCCACATAGCGGGACCTTTACTGGTATTGAGCATACGTATATGCAGTGTAGTCTTGTCAGTATTTATTGCCAGCTCTCCGCCTAATGCATCAATCTCTCTAGCCACATGTCCTTTTCCAGGACCACCGATAGCAGGGTTACAGGGTAAAAGTGCAATGTTATCCACATTGGAAGTAATAAGTAAGGTTTTGGCGCCACGACGTGCTGTTGCCAGAGCCGCCTCGCACCCCGCATGCCCCCCACCTATTACGATAACATCATATCTGTAATGTAAAATTACCAATTCTATATCCCCTTAAAATACTTATTTGTTGCTTCAATAAAAAAAGATAACACATTTTGAATTATTTTGCATCTATATTTTTGTATTTGCCATTGAATGAGTTCTTCTTTTCTGTCATTTTGAGCAAGCTTTAGTTTACGCGGCAATCTCATACTCTATTGCCCGCATCTTTATCTTTGTTTTTTACCAACCACTGAATAACAACAATCAGGAGTTTTTAAAAAACCTCATTTTATATACAATATAATGTCTAAAATTAACTAAAATATGGAATAACATATATATGTAGAATGGTTTATTTTAAAGGAGAACCCGGATGTACTGGTATATAGAAGCATTAAAAAAATACGCTGTCTTTAACGGCAGAGCGAGAAGGAAAGAATACTGGATGTTCTACCTGATGAGTATTATTGTTGCAGTTATAATAATGTTTTTTGAGATAATCTTTAGGACACCAGGATTGTTAACTAAAATTTATCCATTTACTATAGTAATTCCTAATATTTCCGTATCTGTCAGAAGACTTCATGATACAGACAGGAGTGGCTGGTGGTTTCTACTTAATTTAGTTCCTGTGATAGGTTCATTATTCTT
>CAZLMD010000033.1:12153-13601 GCA_964560535.1 uncultured Atribacterota bacterium | reverse complement strand
CATGCTGTGCTGCCCTGTACTCTTCTTCATTTTGAGTAACAGTATTTGTCATTATTCCTATTTTCCACTTATCCTGTCCCAGTGCAGAAAAAGTCATTACAGATAAGAGAAAAACTACTGTTAAAAACATTAAAATATTCTTTTTTGAGCTATACATTCTTCTCCTCCATATTTTCTTTTTTATTAATACTTTTCTCTCACATAGTAGCATCAATGGTTAGCCTGGTTATTCTGTACTTCTAACTCACCTCCTTTATATTCTTTCTTACATTTTTAATAAGAAAAAATATTATTTTGAAGAAAACAAAATAGGTGATTTATAAATAGTTTTTATTTTAGAAGGATTATCGCAAATGGCTCTACTAACTATAATATAAATTCTAACTGTTCAGCCATCATATTGTTATTTTTTGTTTTATATAGATTATATTCAACTGATTTGTTGTTTGTCAATGGTTACTATGATTATCCGGTTTTTTAAATATGAAATGAAATAATTATTATTTCGAAATATAGGTAATGATTTTTAATTTTAATAACTTTTTTTATTTAATTAATATATATTCTTTAAAGGGTTAGGACGATGCAGGAATCAAGGATATACTTATTTCTAAATAAGAATGCTCTTGTAATTTAGTAAAAAGTTAATTGGGTTATATTGATATATTATTTTTTTGGTAAATCTGGTATATTATTATTTAAATATATAATTTTTTCAGGTGTATATGTCAGAAAATTTGGTTGATTTAAAGAATAAAAGAGTCACAGTAATGGGGCTGGGGTTAAATCGTGGTGGTCTGGGGGTTGCTCGATTTTTAGCTAAATCTGGTGCACAGGTACTTGTAACAGATTTAAAAACAGAATGTGAACTAAAAGATACTATTGATAAATTGAAGGATTTTACAAATATTCAGTTTGTCTTAGGAGAACATCGTAAAGAAGATTTTATTAGAACAGATATGGTAATCCAGAATCCGGCTGTACCACGAAATTCGAAATATTTACAGATTGCAAAAACATGCGGTATTCCCATTGAAACTGACTTATCCTTATTTCTCAGAATATGTCCATCCACAGACCTGATCGCAGTAGCAGGGACAAAGGGTAAAAGCACAGTTACCAATTTAATTTACCACACTTTTTCTCAGGCTAAAAAGGATATTGTTCACGCTGGGAATATAGGTATCTCTGTATTTGATGTATTACCTGAGATAAAACCTGATACAATCGTTTTGTTAGAAATTTCCAGCTGGCAATTAGAAGGCCTTGAACAAGCACGGATACGTCTGCAACCAAATATTGCTATTTTAACTAATATACTTGCTGATCATCTGGATCGTTACGATAGTTTCGATGATTATGCCATTTCTGAAAAACTGATCTACAAATACCAGGATCAATCTAACTGTTTAATTACTAATATGGATAACCATATTACCAAAAATGTT
>CAZLMD010000033.1:8946-12053 GCA_964560535.1 uncultured Atribacterota bacterium | reverse complement strand
GAAGGCAGTTCCCGGAACAAAGATTGTTCTTTCTCCTGCTGCGACCAGTTTTGGTCTGTTCGTTAATGAATTTGATAGGGGAGATTGTTTCAGACAAGCTGTAAACAAATTATTTTAAAGAAACAACCTTTGCACACATTTTATCTCTTTGTAATAAAATAAACAGGCTGCTATTTTCTTATATTATATCTAACATTTTGTACCAGCTGACAGTACCGTTAATAGATTGGCTGATAATAATATTTTGTTTTGCTGTTGAAATGATACAGGATGCAACACCTGTATTAGTATGATTTACACTGCCTTTTTAGCCCTATTTTTTAAAAAAACACCCAGATATGCACCAATAATATTTGCCAGTCCAAAATAAAGTACCAGATAAAAATGGTTCCCTTTTATTACAATCTGAGAATAATCAGCAATCTTCTTACCAAAAATAGTTAAAAGATATTGATGCCAGGGGTTTTGAGGATAACTGAGAAGTGTCCTGCAGAATACCCCTCCTATGATTGCTCCCCAAAACGCAATAACCGGGGCAGGTTCTTTTTTACCGATCAATACCCCGGCTACAATTCCCGAAAAAATAGGACCTAATAGTGGAATAGCCCCAAATACTGTGTTTAAAAAGATATTTAATAAAACAATAATAGTCATCACTTAACCTTAAAAATTACCTGTTATAGTACCTGTTTCTCCTACGGGTTCCAAGCATTCCGAAACTGCTAATTACTATTAAAGCAAGCGAGATAATCACAACCAGCCCCACCCCTACCATTGTGGCATCCTGCCAGAAATTTAATGGATACATCATAACCAGGTGGTCTGTCCTTGGATCTAAAATCCAGGGAGAGCTCTGGGGATCTCCAAAGACTAAATAATGGAATCTGGTAAATAGGTTATGAAACCCGATAAGCACACCCACACTAAAAATAATTAATAGAGCCAGTGTTAGGGCATTTCCATTTCTCAATCCTTTCCAAAAGGAATACCACTTATTCTTATTACTGCTTAACATGGTAAATAAAAGAAAGCAAAAAAAATAAATAGAAGCAACTAATAAAATTAGGAAAGTTTTTTCAAAAAGTACTTTTACATCATTGAGATGCACTATTTCATGATCATGGAACAAATACACCGGTTTACCATTTTTTTCTATCATCAGTTGTGCACTTCCAACTTTACCATTGAAAAACTGTATAAGATGGCGGGTAATCATCATTAATTGAACATTGGTAAATCCTGTTATTTCGCTAATATGATTCTTTTCATACTGGTACTGGTAAAATGGCAGGCAGTGGACTTCTACTTTTACTGTTGCAGAAATAAGTAAAAATGGTATTGAAAATATAAATATCCACCATAAAACAGTACGTATCGCTCCCACTATTAATTTTCTCCCTTCTTAAATAAAAATAATTCTTATTTTATTAAGAAATAATCAGTTCGGAGAGTTTCCTCTTGGGAACATGATGAACGTGATTTTCATCTCTCCAATACTCAATTTTACCATCATCCCCCACTTCTTCTATTTGTACTTTCTCTACCGGATAACCCAGTGCAATGACATATAAAATTTTGTACTGAGAGGGAATATTGAAAAAATCTCTCAATTCCTCTCTTGAAACAGACCCCAGTATACACCCACCCAAATCTTTTTCATTTGCTCCCAATAATATACTTTGAGCTGCCAGGCCAGCATCAACCTCAAAAAAATTTTCAGTTATACTCGTATCACCCAAAATAACGATATATGCTGTAGGACGTTCTCCTTGAGAAGGGCCTCCCCACTCTTTTAAATAGCCAGCCCAGGAAAGAGTGCTGAATATAAGTTTATTATTATCTTCAGTATGGGATAAAAAATATCTGAGTGGCTGCCGATTTGCTGCTGAAGGAGATAATCTTGCCAGATCAATTAATTCAAGCAGTTCTTCTCGAGCAATTTTTTTACTTTCATCAAACCTACGGTAACTGCGGTTTCTTTTAATTAAATCTTTTAACATAATTTCCCCTTTTCTTTTTTAATATTTGTTTACTCCAGTAATATGTACTGATAATACCAAAACTCATATCTAGAAAAATCAGTACAATACTATTAGTATCTAGTAATCAGATTTTAAATATTTAAATAGCCGTCACTAAACAATAATGCCACCAGAGCAATAATGGCTAAAAATATCCAGAACTCACTACCCATTTTTTGCCTCCTTAGTTATGGGTAAATAGACTTTATCCTTCCTTATAAACATGATTAGCAGACCGATGCCTATCATTAATAAAGACATAACCTGTGCAAGATTTATATAGCCCAGATACAGTTTTGTTGCTACTGATTGCTCTCTGATAAATTCTATAAAAAAGCGAATTATTCCATACCCTATTAAATAGACACTTAAAGTTAGGCCATTAAACCATTTATTCTTTCGCAAACACCATAAGATAATAAAAAGCACTATTCCTTCAAAAAATGCTTCATATAATTGACTGGGGTGTCGCAATTGATGTGTACGGTCTGCAGGAAAGTACATTCCCCAGGGAAGGCTGGTCACTTTTCCGTATAACTCACCATTTATAAAATTACCAATCCTGCCAAAAGTATAGCCTGCTGGAATCGCAGGAACAATTATATCCGCAAATTGCCAGTAATTAATTTTTCTAATATGACAAAATATTATATATGCCAATACAAGAGTAATTGCTCCTCCATGGTAAGACATTCCAAGGATGCCTGTATAGTGTAATCCTCCCGAAAAATCAAAAGGCGAGATAATTTTCCAGGGATTTGACAGATAATAACTGAGATCAGAGGAGACTACATGCCCTATCCTACCGCCTATAACAGCACTGATAATTGCCCAGAGCAGGAAATCAAATATCGTCTCTTCTTCTATAATAAGTTTTTCAGAACGAATACGGTATATGACAAGAAAAAATACAGTAAGAAATCCTACCGGATACATAAGTCCATACCAGTAAATCTTTAATTGTCCGATAGATGCTAACACCGGGTTGATACGTTCCGGAATATGCGCCCAGCCTGTGGCAATAATCTGTTCCATTTAACAAACCTTTCTATTCAAAGCAACATATAAATATATTGTACGTTAAAT
>CAZLMD010000033.1:0-8846 GCA_964560535.1 uncultured Atribacterota bacterium | reverse complement strand
GTTTACTAAACTATTTTTTTAAGAGCATCGGCATTTTAGAAAATATAATACCGATGCTCTTAATTTATAAATATTTTTAAAATAATTTTAACAAAACTTTTCTATTCGTAATGGTATGATCGTAGAACTTTCATATAGTTTGCTCTTTCAAAGGCATCAGACTCTTTCACATTACTCTCATTCAGTATGCCTCTGGCCTCATCAATGGAACGATAATTATTTCTACTCAGCCATTCTTCAACACCTTTTAACAATGTTTCAATATAGGGAATTCCTTTATCTAATAATGCTGAAGTCATCATAGTAACATTTGCACCTACCATTATGCTTTTCAGAATATCCTTTGCAGAATGAACTCCACCAGTAACGGCAAAATCTGCCTTAATCTTATTGTAAAGAATTCCTATCCATCTCAACCTCAGCCGTAATTCGGAAGAATTACTCAATACCAGGTTAGGAACAACAGACATTTCAAGTAAATCAACATCGGGCTGGTAAAATCTGTTAAATAAAACCAACCCATCTGCACCTGCTTCAATCAGTTTTTCACTGAAGTTAGCAATCGAATTAAAGTATGGTCCTAATTTTACAGCGAGAGGTATTTTTATATTTTGTCTCAATTCTCTAACAAGGTCAAGGTAAATCTTCTCAACATCCTGACAGGAAATATCAGCCCTTGTTGGCAAATAATAGATATTTAGTTCCAGCGCATCTGCACCAGCCTCTTCTATCTTTTTGCCATAACGAATCCAGCCACTATTTGAAATACCGTTTAAACTACCGATAATTGGAATATCGACAGCCTCTTTTGCCCTGGCAATGTGTTTAACATATTCTTCTGGAGCAAAATGGTAATCATCTATATCCGGGAAATAACTTAGTGATTCAGCATATCTTTCAGTATTTTCAGTTAAAGCATAATCCAATTCCTTTTCCTGCAAGATTACCTGTTCCTCAAAAAGCGAATGCAGCACTACAGCAGCAATTCCATTTTTCTCCATCTGTTTAATATTATCAATATTTTCACATAATGGTGAGGATGAGGCGATCAAGGGATTCTTTAATTTAATACCCAGATATTCGGTACTTAAATCAATCATACTTATATCCCCCTATTTAAATTCTATTTTTATTTATTTTTAAGAATTATCTTCTCTTGCCCATTTCTCATATATCTTCCAGCGGTTCAGTACCTCTTGCTGTGCTCTCTTATAGTACTCTTTGGCAATTTCAGGATTACTGTATGTCAATATCCTATACCTGTTTTCTGCATAAATATACTCTTCCAATGGAATGCTGGGTGCCTTACTATCTAACACAAAAGGATTCTTATCTTCATTCTTCAAATCCGGGTTATAATGCATTAGTGGCCAATACCCTGAAGCTACTGCTGCTTTCTGCTGAATTATTCCATTTTTCAAGTCAAAACCATGTGCTACACAATGAGAATAGGCAACAATCAAAGATGGACCATTATATGCTTCGGCTTCACGAATTACTCTTATAGCCTGATTCATATCAGCACCAAGGGCAATTCTAGCGACATATACACTTCCGTAATTAACCGCCATCATAACCAGATCCTTTTTAGCCATTTCTTTTCCACCTGCAGCAAACTTTGCTACAGCACCTAAAGGTGTAGCTTTAGACATCTGTCCACCGGTATTTGAGTATACTTCTGTATCTAATACCAGTATATTTACATTCTGCTTCTGGGCAATGACATGGTCTAATCCTCCAAAACCAATGTCGTAAGCCCAGCCATCACCTCCTATAATCCATACACTCTTTTCAGCAAGTGCCCCTGTTAAACTTTCTAATTGTCTGGCTTCTTTTTTGGAGATGTTCTTTAATCTATTATTTAATTCTTTTACTCTTTCTCTCTGTTTCTGGATTTCTATTTCACTGTTCTGTTCTGCATTAATTATTTCCTCAACCAGTGTATCACCAATCTCGTCTTTTAATTCTTCCAATATGTTGATAGCCATTTTCTTCTGCTGGTCTAATGCTAATCTCATCCCATAACCAAATTCAGCATTATCCTCAAAAAGAGAGTTAGACCAGGCTGGCCCTCTTCCATCCTGATTGGTTGTCCATGGTGTGGCAGGCAGGTTACCTCCGTAAATAGAAGAACAACCGGTGGCATTGGCAATAATCATCCTGTCTCCAAAAAGCTGGCTGATAAGTTTTAGATATGGTGTCTCACCACAACCGGCACAGGCTCCGGAAAATTCAAATAATGGTTGGGTAAACTGTAAATCTCTAATCCTGTGTAATTGCAATTTCTCCCTATCTACTAACGGAATATTTTCAAAAAACTCCCAGTTTACTTTTTCCTGTTCCTGTATCTTTTCAACAGGTACCATATTGATAGCCTTTTTCCCCGGATCCTGCTTGTTTTTAGCAGGACATATCTCTACACACAGGCCGCAGCCAGTACAATCTTCTGGAGAAATCTGCTGTGTATATTTCTGTCCATCAAATGCTTTAATCCTGCTGTCAGCAGACTTAAATCCTTCAGGTGCATCATTTAAGATTTCTGGTGCGTAAACTTTGCTTCTAATTACAGCATGTGGGCAGATAAAAGCACAATTACCGCATTGGATACAGATATCAGGATCCCACTCAGGAATTTCTTGAGCTATATTTCTCTTTTCCCATTTAGTAGTACCTGAAGGGAATGTTCCATCTGGATCAAAAGCACTTACCGGTATGGCATCACCCTCTTGCGCAATCATCATGGCTGTTACTTTGCGGACATACTCTGGTGCCCTGGCAGAAACTGTCTCTTTCTTCTTTATAGTGCTATCAGCCTTATCCGGTACTTCTATCTCTTTAATCGATTCAATGGCAAGATCAACTGCCCTGTTATTTTTCTCTAAAATTGTTTCTCCCCGGGAACCATATGACTTTTTAATAAACTGTTTAATCTTTTCAATAGCAACATCTTCCGGCAAGATTTTGCTAAGCAGGAAAAATGCGGTCTGCATTACAGTATTAATCCTAACACCAAGACCTGTTTCTCTAGCAATTTCATAAGCATTGATAATAAATAGTTTTATCTTTTTGTCAATAATCTTTTGTTGGACTTCACGGGGAATCCTGTCCCATACTTCTTCAGCTGGATATGGACTATTTAATAGTAAAACGGCATTATCCTCAGCATATTTTAATACATCATATTTTTCTAAGAATGAAAACTGATGGCATCCCACAAAGTTTGCCCTCTGTATCAGGTATGGTGAATGAATGGGGTCTTTTCCAAAACGTAAATGGGAGATAGTTAAAGATCCTGCTTTTCTGGAATCATAAACAAAATATCCCTGAGCAAAGTTTTCAGTCTCTTCTCCAATAATCTGTATAGAACTCTTATTGGCACTAACCGTCCCATCTGAACCTAACCCATAGAATACAGCTCTTACCCGATCAGCCGGTTCTATGTGAAAATGTTCAGGGTAATCAATGCTCTTGTTAGTAACATCATCAATAATCCCTACAGTAAAATGGTTGAGTGGATTGTCTTTCTTTATTTCCTCAAATACTCCCATAACCATAGCGGGAGTAAACTCTTTTGATGATAAACCATATCTGCCACCAACTACTTTTATCTTTCTATCGATATTGTTCTCACTCATGTACTCATTTATGCCTGACAGCACCTCTGTATACAATGGCTCACCTGCACTTCCAGGTTCTTTTGTCCGATCAAGAACACATAGTTTTTTTGCAGTTTCTGGTATTGCTTTATACAGATGTTTGACTGAGAAAGGCCTAAAAAGACGTACCTTTATTAACCCTACTTTCTCACCCTTTTCTATCAGGTATTCCACTGTCTCCTGAACTGTTTCGCATCCAGATGCCATTATTACAAAGACATATTCTGCGTCAGGTGCACCTTCATACTGGAAAAGATGGTATTCTCTTCCGGTGATTTCTTTAAACCTGTTCATGATTTCTTCTGTAATATCAGCACATTTGTTGTAAAAAGGATTACAACTCTCTCTAGCCTGGAAAAATACATCCGGATTTTGAGCTGTTCCCCTTATAAAAGGACGTTCTGGTGATAAAGCACGTGCTCTGTGTTCAAAAACGAGTTCATCATCAATCATCTCTCTCATCTCTTCAACTTCCAGTAGTTTCACTTTAGATATTTCATGAGAAGTACGAAAACCATCAAAAAAATGTAAAAACGGTATTCTGGATTTCAAAGAAGCTGCCTGAGCTATTAACGGAAAATCCATCGCCTCCTGAACCGAAGCCGCAGCCAATAGAGCAAAACCAGTGGTCCTGGCAGCCATTACATCAGAATGGTCTCCAAAAATGGACAGTGCATGTGTTGCAACTGAACGGGCTGAAACATTAAATACTACCGGAGTTAATTCTCCTGCAATCTTAAACATGTTAGGAAGCATGAGCAATAGTCCCTGAGAAGCTGTGAATGTAGTAGTCAGAGCTCCTCTTTGTAATGAACCATGGACTGCTCCTGCAGCTCCTGCCTCACTCTGCATCTCCGCTACGGAAGGAATGGCTCCCCAGATATTTTTCTTTCCCTGGAAAGCCCATAAGTCTGCCAGCTCTCCCATATCGGAAGAAGGAGTGATTGGATAAATAGTGATATTCTCACTCAGGTGGTAGGCTGTGCGGGCTGCTGCTGTGTTGCCATCTAAAGTAACCAGCTTGTGTTTCATTTTGAATCCTCTCCTTTTTATTAATATATTATTAATTTATTTTTAATTGCCGATAGTTTTAGTAAATATTTCTCAATCTTAATGAATTCAGAATAACTGTTATAGAACTAAAAATCATTGCTCCTTCAGAAATTGCGGGATGTAATAATCCCAACATAGCCATAGGAATAGCCAGTACATTGTACAAAAAAGCCCAAAAGAGGTTCTGTTTTATAATTTTAAATATATTGGTAGAAATAATAATACTATGTATAAGCCCGGAAATCCCTTCTTTCACAATAACTATATCTGCACTGTCCAGAGCCAGATCTGCCCCTTTTCCCATTGCTACACCTATATCAGCCCCTTTTAGAGATGCTGCATCATTAATTCCATCTCCTATCATTAAAACTTTCTTTTCGGTAGCCTGATATTTTCTGACAATATCGAGTTTTTCATCTGGTCTTACACCGGCATAAACTTCGCCAATACCCATTTCTTTAGCAACCGCATGTGCCGTAATCTCATTATCGCCAGTAACCATTATTGGAATGACATTTAATTTCTTTAAATCTGATATGGCTTTTTTGGAATCACCTCTTATTTGATCTGCCAATACAATATAGCCAATCTTATCTTTCTCTTTCCATACCTCTACTACTGTTTGTCCTTTTGACTGGTAAATATTATATTCTTCATTTTTTTCAGGTTTACCGATAAAATACCTTATTCCTTTATAGTTTGCCTCTACACCTTCTCCCGGTATCTCTTTTATATCATCAACCTTTACCCTCTCTCCTGTTATTCCTGCGATTGCCTGTGCGAGGGGGTGATGTGAATTACTTTCAATAGAGGCAACTATTCCTATCTCTTCTTCAGCAAGGTTGTGATGGAAAACAGTTGGCTTACCTTCAGTTATTGTTCCTGTCTTATCCATCAATACATATCCTACATCTTTAGAAATCTGTATAGCTTCAGCATTTCGAATAATCAATCCCTTTTTTGCTGCAATTCCGCTTCCAACCACTAATGCCATAGGTGTAGCAAGTCCTAAGGCACATGGACAGGCTATCACTACTGTGGAGATAAAAACAAATGCGGCAAAAGAAAATTTATTGTCAGTAATCAATATCCATGGCAATATTTCTTTAGCTTTTAATAAGAATGATTGATAATTAATTAAATTAAAAAACCAGAAAAAAGCACTTATGGTAGCAAGTACAATGATGATGGGAACAAAAATATTTGTAATATTATCCGCTAATGCCTGAATAGGCACTTTAGCCCCTTGAGCCTCTTTAATCAATTTAATCATCTGGGCCAAAAAGGATTCTTCCCCTATCTTTAAAGCCTTCACAATTAAAACTCCGGAAAGGTTTATAGAACCACCGATTACCTCATCATCTTTATCTTTTTTCTTAGGGATAGGTTCTCCGGAAATAAAAGATTCGTCTACAGCAGATACTCCCTCTATCACAATACCGTCTACCGGAATACGTTCACCCGGTTTCACTTTAATTAATTGGTCTTTCTTTAACATGGCAATGGGAACTTTAATCTCTTCTTCATCAAGAATAACCGTTGCTTCTTTTGCCTGTAAAGCAATTAAGGCTTTTATCTCTTTGGCTGCCTTATCCCTCAAATTAGATTCTATGAAACGACCGGTTAGATGAATAGTGATGATCATTCCCCCGATAGTTCCAAAAGATATTATGGGCAATCCCATATAGTTTAAAACAGCAGTAAGCCAGGATGTTAATGTTCCAATGGTAATAAGTGTATCCATATTGGAGTGGAAATGTCTGAAGGCAATCCATGCACTTTTGATAGTTGCCATTCCACAATAAAAAGCAAGGAAGGCAACTCCAATTATTTCAATCAAAACAAAGCCTGGTATATGGTATCCTAACATATGCAGAATCATCAATAAAGAGAGGGGAGCTGTTACTATCCATGCTAATATCAGCCTTTCTCTGGCTTTTTTATAGCGTATCTGACTTAAATCCTCTCTGTCTCCCTCTAATACACTATAACCTGCCCATTGTACGGCTTCTTTAATTTCTTGATCAGAGATCTCCCGCTCACTAATTATAAAGGCAGTTTCGGTAGCCAGATTTACAGAGGCAAATTTAACCCCGTCAATCCTTTTCAAACCCCGTTCAACTCTATTGGCACAATTAACACAGGTCATTCCTCCAATTTGAATATCTTTATGGAAATCCCTTGTTTCTTCTTGTTTATTATCCATATATTTCAACCTCTTATTAATTATTCAATTAATTAATATGTCTGGATTCGGTTATAAAAAATATGCTTATTTAGAAAGTGCCTCAAATCCGGCTATAATGTCCAACAGTTCGTCGGTAATAGCCTTCTGTCTTTGTTGATTAAATTGTGTATTCAAATTTTCCAGACGTTCTTCTATATTCTGTTCTGCTTTCTGCATAGTCATAAGGCGGCTGGCATTCTCACTTGCCATAGACTCAACAAATGATCGATAAAGAGAGATATAAAAGTATTGCCTTATCAATAGATTAAACAATTCCTCTGTTTCTAAAGTATAAAGAGGAATAGAACGATCAGGCCAATCTTTCTTTTTCAACTTTTTTAACCAGTTTATGTCTAACGGGAACAGTTGTACGGTATAGGGATAAAAAGTATTCCCTCTTGCCGGTTTATTATAGAAAAGCTGAATTAGACTAACATTTTTTTTAAAACGCCAGTCTTCTATCATCAGCAATAAATCCTGAATAGTCCCATCTAAATGGTAGTGGAAAGAAGGAATATCAAAACTACCTTCCGGAAGAAGCCCGATATCTTTCATCTGCTCTGTTATTCTATCTCCTAACGAGCAAGTCAGCAGAGAAGATTTCTTATCAATACTTTTTTTATCAACCCAGCTTCTTACTTTGTCCACAACCGTTAAATTGAAACTTCCTGCCAGCCCTTTTTGAGCCCCAAAGGCTATTATGCCAACAACTTCTTCTTTCGATTTAGATGGCATCTTAAGTATTTCCGGGTTTTTTTTTAATACGATCTGTAAGCCTGTTTCGATATTTTTAAAATATTTATTAATTGATTTAACTGCTTTTTCATAAGTATTAATATTTACTGCTGAAAGTGCCTTCATAGTCTTAACTACTGAAAAGAGATCTTCAGCACTTTCAATCTTTCTCCTAATACTCTCCAGCATCTGCATAGTTTTTGTCCTTAAGCCATAGATTCAATAATTTCTTGAACAAAATTAATAATTACTTCCTCATCATATGATGATAACAACTCATTGTTATTAATTTTTTCATCTATTCCAATAAATCTATCCTTTTGTTCTGTTATTATCAGTTTTTTAAATAGATAAATGTCTGTTTCCTCAATTCCATCCAGCAAACCACGAGAAATTGCCAGTAAAAATACTATCTGTTCAAATACTGAATAGGGAGAATATTGGTTTTGCTTTAATATCTCCCTGATTCTCCTGCCTCTAGTCAAAACATTTTGAGTATTTTCATCAAGCTGTGTACCAAATCGGGAAAAAATCTCCAATTCTTGAAACTGAGAGTAACTTAACCGCAAATCCCCTACTACCTTGCGATAAGCAGCTAATTGGGTCTTTCCTCCCACTCGTGATACAGATTTACCAACATCAACAGCCGGCAAAATACCGCCCTGGAATAATTGTGGTGAAAGATATATCTGACCATCGGTAATGGAGATGAGATTTGTAGGGATATATGCAGACAAATTCTGGGCTTCTGTCTCAATGATCGGTAAGGCGGTCAGAGAACCCCCTCCATATTCTTTTTTCAAATGTGTTGCCCTTTCTAAAAGACGGGAATGTATGTAGAATATATCTCCAGGATAAGCCTCCCTTGCAGGCGGCCTTCTCATCAATAACGATAATTCCCGATAAGAACGTGCGTGGTGTGTTAAGTCATCGTATATGATTAATACATCTCTGCCTCTTTTCATAAAATATTCTCCTATACTGGTTGCAGCATATGGTGCAATATAGTTTAAACCAGGAGTGTCCTCACCAGAAGCAATCACCACAATACTGTAGTCCATTGCTCCGGTATCTTTTAGCTTGTTAATTACCTGGCTCACTGAAGACAGCTTTTGTCCGATCGCACAATAAATACAAACGATATCACCCTTTTTCTGATTAAGAACTGTATCTAT
>CAZLMD010000032.1:12202-14305 GCA_964560535.1 uncultured Atribacterota bacterium | reverse complement strand
GCTCTTTTAATGCAAATTGTTCTTCAAAATCTGAAAATTCTTTAAAAGAACCAAATGTCCCTTCTGCAATATTCTCTCCACTTTGAATTGGTTTCAATGAAATATGCTTGAAACCAAAAAATATTGTTATTACTACAATTATTAATGCTATTCCAGAAATAAAATATAGTCTTTTATTTAAAATATTTATTTTATTGGTTGTTTTAAATTCATTTTTATTCTTGTCCTGATCCTGCTGGCCCTCACGTTTATTCCGATTAAAACAAAATGTATTATATTTTTTTATAGACAAATAGATACTCCTTATTATTACCCTATCTTTAACCCTGGATTAAATTATCATGAGGGTTGTTAGATATTTTTATAAATATGCCATTACAAAGTTCTTTAACAATACGATATATATAAATCATTATAATATAAGTAGAGCTACTTTTACCATCATGGATAAAATTTTTTAAAATTTAATCATTATAACCCCGTACCGCAAATATTTGATTGTTAATAGGAATATTTTATTCATTTTTTAAATCATTATAAGCTTTAAGAAAGTAACGATCGGTCATAGAAGCAATATAGTCTGTTACAACCTCTTCGGGAGAATATTGGTTTAAATAATTGCCCCCCATGTCATCACCTCTATTATAAATCCACTCCTGGAAAACGATTGAATCAGTATTCTCTTTTTTTATATCTTCTACAAAATAATCAAATAAATAGAAAAAAGCTTTTCTAATTACTTCTCTTTCCTGTTTTAATATTTTATTTTCATAAATCTGTTGTAAGTTAAATTCCTTCAATTCAAAAACACATTCAGCTATATCTTGAGAGAATCTTATCTCATTCTTTCCATAAGATTGTTTTATAATATCAAGAACGAGAGTATTGATAATATCACTATTATTATCTCCTAGCTGTTTTTCAATCTTTTCCGGTAAATCATTCTTTTTTATCAAACCTATGCGTACTGCGTCTTCAAAATCCTGACCAATATAAGAAATTGAATCAGTAATACGAACCAGACAGCCTTCTAAAGTAGCGGGAAAGGTAACAGCATACTCTCTCCTCTTTTTACAGCGAACATATTCCTGTATATCACCTTCTGTTTTTCCCTTTGCAGGGACAATTGTCACTTCGTTCACCTCACCATCATGTGAGATTATCCCATCCCTAACCTGAAAAGTAAGATTCATACCCTTATTAGCATCTGATAGCTGGTCAACTACCCGTAAGCTTTGCAAGTTATGATGAAAAAGATCCAACCCATATAAACAGGCTATTTCTTGTAAGAATTTTTCTCCATCATGCCCAAAAGGTGCGTGTCCCAGATCGTGTCCCAAAGCTATCGCTTCAATTAAATCCAAATTCAGTCTTAACACTTTTCCAATAGAACGGGCGATCTGAGAAACCTGTAGAGTATGAATACTACGATTGGCGAGCTGTTCATCGAAACTAGCAGAGTTATAAATAACCTGGGTCTTGCCTATATAACGTCGAAATGCTCCTGAATATAGGATATGGTCACGGTCACGAGCGAAAGCTCCTCTTAAAGGATGTTCGGCAGGCACTTTTCGATATGCCTCAGCATTCTTAGTAGCAAAATGAGAGAGGATGCGGTCTTCTTCATTAAGGATTTCGATTTGAAACATTTTTTCATTCATGTTCATTTTTAATCACAACTACTGCTTCCTTTTATAAAATATTCTATCTCATCAGGGTAAAAATCTCAATATTTAAAAATAGTCTTATTTAAAAAAGGAGTTTAATGGACAGGCTTTACACTCAGGATTATTTTTCTTACAAAAATCTTTACCAATCATAACCACTTGAGCATGAAATTCATTATAAAGTTTATAATCTTCTGGCAAGTGTGTCATAAAGAAGTGTTGAATCTTTTCATAACTTTCTTTAAAGGAAAAATATTTATGCCTATAAAATATTCTCCTGGTATATGCATCAACCACAAAAATAGGTTTTTCACCAGCATATAATAATATACTATCAGCCGTTTCAGGCCCTATTCCATTAATCTGGAGAAGCTCTTCTCTCAAATATTTCAAATCTCTACTGAATAAATTTTCTATTGAACCAGCATATTTATGG
>CAZLMD010000032.1:0-12102 GCA_964560535.1 uncultured Atribacterota bacterium | reverse complement strand
TCAAGAAAAGAAACCAGCAAAGAGATGCTACTTTCAATATCTTCAATGCTGCACATCTCTACAACTGAGTGAATATAACGAGTAGGTACAGATATACCGCCAGTTATTACCCCACAGCGGCTCTTTTGTATGGAACCGGCATCAGTTCCGCCTCTTTCCATTACATCCATTTGATATTTTATATTATTCTTTTCAGCTAAATCTTTCAGGAACCTGCATAGGCCCTGATGAGCTATTATTGATGAATTCATAACTGTTATTGCTGCTCCTTTTCCCAGCCCGCTTACTTTTTCCTCCTCTTTAATGCCGGGGGTATCCATAGCAACAGTTACATCCAATGCAATTCCAAAATCTGGAGCAATGGCATATGAAGATGTTGCTGCACCTCTTAAACCTACTTCTTCTTGGGAAGTAGCTACTGCAAAAATATCTATTTTATGGTTTTTTACTCTTCGCATTGCTTCAATAAGAACATAGACCCCTACCCTGTTATCCAGGGCTAACGATGTTACCATTTTGTCATTAAGCTGAACAAAATCTCCATCAAAAGTTATAGCGTCTCCTGGTTGAATTAATAATTCAACTTCTTTTCTCTCTAAACCAACATCAACAAAGAAATCCTTCATTGCAGGTGCCTTCTTCTTTTCTTCATCTTCCAGAACATGAATAGGTTTAGAACCAATTACTCCGGTTAACCTCTTTTTGCCATGTATTATTACTCTCTGGGCTACTAATGTTTTTGGATCAAATCCTCCTACAGCGGCAAATCTTATGAATCCATTCTGATCAATTGATTTTACTAAAAATCCGATCTGGTCCATATGTGCAGCTAACATGACTCTTTTCGGTTTAAGATTTTCTTCATTATCTTCTTTAGTGTTCGCTTTTTTCAAGCCAATAACATTTCCCAAACGGTCTATCTCTATCTTATCACACACAGCTGTTAGCTCTTCTTTAATAATATCTGTTACCTGATTTTCATAACCGGATATTCCTGGAGCTTCACAGAGTCTTTTTAATAATTGCATTACCCTTCTCCTTCTTTTTCTCTATATAATTTTTAGAAAATATGTCCATAGCTATATATGGTTCAAAGCCATATATAGCGTGATCTAATTCAACTATAATTGCTGCTAAAGCAAATAAGTTTAATAATTCCTCAATACAAGAATATATGTTTTCAAAAAGGTATTTGTTTTTAATTATTCTTTAATATTAAACATTTTACTCTTTTTTCTCTTTGAGAAAAACATTTTTCAACTTTATTAGAACATGTGCGGGGTCTTCAACAAATATTTTAGAACCGGTAATTATGTCAACAAAACCCAGTTCATTCCTATATCTGGGAACAATGTGCTGATGAAGATGTTTAATGCTTGCCCCAGACGCATCCCCCATATTGTAACCAATATTAAATCCCTGGGGGCAATATAGCTCTCTTAATATTTTCATAGATAGGACTGTTAGGTCATGCATTTCCATTACTTCATCGGAGGATAATTCCAAAATGTCTTCTATATGTCTGTTGGGGAAAATCATTAAATGTCCGGGGTTATATGGATAAAGGTTTAAAGCAACTGTGACCAGACTGTTGCTAAAAACCCTTGAATCTACTACTCTTTTGTCCTTAGCGATAATGGCACATAAAGTACAGTCAACTTGTGGACGTTTTCCCCTGATATAATCTATTTTGGAAGGAATAAAAAGGTGTTTTTTCATAAATCTATACTCCAAATCTATGCCCCATATTTTTGTAATTTAAGGGCATTTGCTAACATTAGAGATATGGCATCTGTTGCTGGGAATCTCCCTAAGCCTCCTTTTACAAATTCAATCTCACTGAAATGTTTTACTTCATCTACACGAATATATTTTGAATATAGTAAAAAGGGATTGGGATGCCAACTGTGAGCAGCAAGAGCTGCCGGAGTGGAGTGATCACCGGTAATAACCAGTACAGCCGGGTTTAGATCAAGTAGATCAGGGATATACTGGTCTACCTCTTCAACAACCTTTAGCTTTGCTTCAAAGTTTCCATCCTCTCCATAACTATCTGTCTTCTTTATGTGAAGAAAAAAGAAATCATATTCTTGATAGTGTTCTTTCAGGGTGATAAATTCATCAGCAATATCTTCGCCGGTTTTGAGTACATTCATTCCCACTAATCTAGCCAAGCCACGATACATCGGGTATGCAGCTATGGCAGCGGAGTTCAATTTATAACGCTCTTTCATTGAAGGCAATGCGGGATGTTTCGATATTCCTCTTAAAAGAATGGCATTAGCCGGGTGATGCTCTTTTAAAACTTTTAGACACTCATCTATAAATAGATTTATTGTCTCCACACTTTTTTTACTATTTTCTTTCAAGGCCTGGGCGTATTTCATTTTTGTTCCGGTAACCTGTGGATCAGCATCTGAAACACCATCTTCCAGCCCTTTTCCCCTGAAGACTACTACAAAACGATGTTCCTTGCCTGGTTTTATTATAACCTCTATTCCATTGATTTTTGTTATCTTTCTTTGTAATAATGAGCATAGTTCCTGATTTTTTTCAGTTGAAATCCTGCCGGCTCTACGATCAACAATTATACCGTTTCCATCAATAGTGGCAAAATTCCCCCTGCAAGCAAGGTCATCACAGGTTAATTCCATATCTATTCCTAATGCTTCTAATACACCCCTACCTATTTGGTAAATAAAGGGGTCATAGCCAAATAAAGAAAGATGTGCCGGCCCGCTACCAGGAGTTATTCCCCGTGCAACAGGGTCAGTTAAACCAGAGACTGACAGGGCTGCAAGTTTATCCAGATTAGTAATTTTTGCCTGTTCGAGTACAGTTTTCCCCTCTTTATTGGGGAGATCACCTATACCATCTAAAACTACCAGAATTATTTTGGAATCAGTTTTTATAACCAATTCTTTTAAAATATTCTCATTAATCAAGTTTTACCCTCCTTTTAATCAACACAGGATGTCCTTTCTTCTGAGTTCATCATCTTTTGCAGCCGTTCTTTGAGGAATGTATTCCTTTGAATTGTTTTATCGTTTTTAATAGCAATCCATAAAGCTTTATTGGTACCAACAATGACAACCAGTCTCCTGGCACGAGTAATAGCCGTGTATAATAAATTACGTTGCAACAAAAGATAGTGCTGTGTTAAAAGAGGAATAATTACCGCCGGGTACTCACTTCCCTGGCTTTTATGAACAGTAATAGCATAAGCCAATACCAGTTCATTTAGTTCGGAAAAATCGTATTCAACTATACGGCGATAAAACAATATTTTAACAGTCTGTTCTTCGTGATCAATCTCCTTAACACTCCCTATGTCCCCATTATAAACTTCTTTATCATAATTGTTGCGGACCTGCATTACTTTATCGTTGACCTTATATAACTGGTGTCCATATTTTACATTTTTTCCATCTGCATTAAGTGCATTTCTTAACAAGTTATTTAACTGATCAGCACCGACAGCCCCCTTATACATGGGAGTCAATACCTGTATGTCCTGTATCGGATTATAGCCATAGGTACGTGGCAGTCTATAAGTACATAATTGAATTATTTTTTGAGCAGCTTTTTCGGGATCTTCCTCTTTTAAAAAGAAAAAATCCTTGCTCTGTTTGGTATTCAGTACGGGAAATTGACCCTGGTTAACCCTGTGGGCATTCAGTACAATCAGGCTTTTTTCCTTTTGCCTAAAAATACGAGTTAACCTTATTACAGGTATTGCTTCAGAATTAATTAAATCTTTCAATAGATTACCCGGTCCAACGGAAGGAAGCTGATCAATGTCGCCAATTAAGATTAAAAAAGTATTTTCATTTAATGCTTTCAAAAGAGATTGCATTAATAACACATCTATCATAGATACTTCATCTAAAATAACAACATCTGCTTTTATAGGATTTTGTTCATTTTTTGTAAAACGTTTTTCTCTAGGGTTATAGGCCAGTAAACGGTGTATGGTTCTGGCAAATCTATGTGTTGCTTCACTCAATTTTTTTGCTGCCCTGCCTGTTGGAGCAGCTAAAACAATTTTTAAGCCGAGTTCTTCAAATAACTCGATTAAGCCTATCGTTGTAGTCGTTTTCCCTGTTCCAGGGCCACCGGTGAGAATCAGTATTCGATTTAGCAACACTTCTTTCATGGCCTGCTTTTGTTCCGGGGCAAAATCAATCTTATACTTCTTTTCCAATTCTTTTATCTTATCTTCAATATTTATCTGGGTTAATTGTTGCGGGAAACGGATTAAACTGATAATTTTTTGACATATATCTTTTTCAGCATTGAAGTATTCTGGCAGCCAGACTTGTTTGTTCTGGATTATAATCTCCTTAATATCGCTTAAAGCGGCACATTCTTTTTCTACCAAATCTTCATTAACTCCCAACAACTCGGCAGTCATTGGCAATAAATCATCCTGATATACAAAACAATGCCCCTGGTTAGCGTTTTCGCTCAAGCAGAACTTTATTCCAGCCCTAATTCTTGCTGGAGAATCATTGCCTATACCCAGATTTTGGGCAATTCTATCTGCAATTTTAAAGCCGATGCCATAGATATCATCTACCATGCAATAAGGGTTTTCTTTTAATTTTTCAATAGCCCTGGCTCCATATTGTTTAAATATTTTCACTGCATATCCGGTAGTAACCTGATATGATTGCAAAAAAAGCATAACTCTTTTAATTTCTTTCTGCTCTTGCCAGGATTTTTTAATAATTTGGATTCTTTTTTGGGCAATCCCTTCAACCTCATTAAGTCTTTCAGGATTTTTTTCAATTATCTCTAATGTTTTTTCACCAAAGTAATCGACTATCCTGTTTGCGGTTACCGGGCCGACTCCCTTAATCAACCCTGATCCAAGATAACGGCGTACTCCCTCTAATGTGGTAGGCAGTATAATTTGATAATCATCAAAATTAAACTGTAATCCATAACGGGAGTCAACATTCCACTTCCCCTGAAATTGGTACATCTCCCCTACGGTAACAGCAGCCATCTTGCCTAATACGACCATTTCCTTCTTTTCTGGTTCCTGCATATCGATACGAGCGATGACAAAACCATCTTCTTCAGTATGATAAACCAGTTTTTTAATAGTTCCTTTAATTATTGTAGGTTCTTCTATCAAAACCAGTACACCTCTTCACTTATTCACTCATCAGTTGAAAAGAAATCGGCTTAAAAAGCTATTTCTATAGATCATTAAGATATTATTTTTATCCATACATTACGGGTTCTAGGCCCATCAAACTCACAAAAACATATACCCTGCCAGGTTCCTAATTTTAACTGACCATTTTCAATAACAACTGAAACTGAGGAGCCCATCATACTTGATTTAATATGGGCAGCTGAATTTCCTTCCAAATGACGGTAATTATCATCAAAAGGCACTATCTTCTCTAATTGTTTTAGTATATCTTTCAGTACATCTGGATCAGCATTTTCATTGACAGTTATTGCGGCAGTCGTATGTGGTACTAAAATTATACAAAGTCCATCTTTCTTATTACTTTCTTGAACAACTTGTTGGATTTCTGCAGTAATATCAAACATCTCTGTCCTGCTATTGGTATCAACTGTAATTACCTTCGTCATAAATATCTCCTTTGTTCACTCTTTTTTTGATATTTTTTTAAAATATTTGTAAGGCTATTTTATAATTTATTGTATTTATAATTAATTTTAGGCAAGCATATTTCATACTATCAATATTTTCTTAACTACTCAAATATTACCATATTTTATAGATAAATATAGTATTTTAAAGGTATTTGCATCAATATTGCTACTTTATTTAAAAATTATACCATTTAACTTCAGCAAAAACAGTAACCTTTGTAATTTGACTTTTTAACAGATTTGACTGCCCTGACAATTTTGATATAATACAAAGTATTAATATCTACTACTAATACTATAATAATATAATTTTGATAAGGAGATTTTATGAAAAGAGTCTTGTTTTTAATAAGCTTTCTGATCTTTTTGCTGATTAGTTCAAATATAGCCGGGGCAGCCGACTATCTTGCTCAAGCTGATACAGTTTATCAAAAAGATAATCTGGAAAGTGTTGCAGAATCCATTCCTCTTTATCGAATGGCTGTTGAAGAAAATCCCGATAGCTATGAAACCAACTGGAAGATGGCCAGAGCTTTAAGGGAATATGCTGATCTATCTATGGAAGCTGGAGTGCCAGACTGGAAAAATATTTGTAAAGTTTATGCTAAAGAGGGTTTAAAGTTTGCTGAAATTGCAAAGAAAATGGAACCTGACAAAGTGGAGGGACACCTGTTTTACGGACTGAATGCTGGTACATATTCTGATGGTGTTAGTATCTTAAAGGCAATAAAGGAAGGATTAAAGAATAAAACTGAAAAAGCTTTTGAAAAAGCATATGATATCGACAAGATGTATGATGATGCAGCTCCCATATTGGCTCTGGCAAGAATGTGGCATCAATTGCCATGGCCTTATCAGAAAGAGAAGACTTCCGAAAGATATTTTGAAGAATATTACCAACATTTTCCAGATAACCCACAAGGTCTGGTCTACTATGCTGAATTATTAAAAGACCGCGGTAAAAAAGAAGAAGCTATTCTTCTTCTGAATAGGGCAGCTAATAGTGACCACACTTATTTCAGCAAGAGAGCAAAAGAATTGTTAGAAAAATGGTCCAGCTAATTCACTTTCAGATATAAGACAGCTTTATTGCCATTAATGTTATATTAACTTTGGCAATAAAGCTGTCTTATATCTGTAGCATTGCTTTTTTCATAAGAATATATTTCTACTTTATACATTAAAATTCAAACCAAATACCCTTCTTATTGTGCTATTATAGCTAATATGATGGACAATAATTTTCCAAAAATTTCTTATCGAAAATGGCTTGACAGGAAGCTAGAAGATTTAAAAAGAGTAGGGTCTGCCCCTACACTCTTGCTACACAGCTGTTGTGCCCCATGCAGCAGTTATGTAATAGAATATCTATCTATCTTTTTTTCTATAACCATCTTTTTTTATAATCCTAACATACATCCCGAAGAAGAATATATAAAAAGATTGGAAGAGCAAATTTCACTCATTAATAGGCTTCAAACAAAGAACAGGGTTAATCTTATTGCCGGCCTTTATGAGCCAGACCTATTCTTTAAAAAAGTAAAGGGATTGGAGCAGGAAAAAGAAGGTGGGCAACGTTGTTTTAAATGTTTCGAATTACGCCTGAAAAGGACCGCCCAGAAAGCTTGTGAATCAGATTTTCAATATTTTACTACTACTCTAACTGTCAGCCCACATAAAAATGCTGGTTTAATCAACAGGCTTGGTCATAATATTTCTTCTGCTTATCATATTCAATATTTATTCAGTGATTTTAAAAAAAACAGTGGTTTTCAGCGTTCTATCTTGTTATCCAACAAATATCAGCTCTACCGTCAAAATTATTGCGGATGTGTCTTTTCTAAAAAACAAGATTGATATACATTATTAATAGTATACAAAAAGAAATAATATTAGTTTTTCTTTAAATATAAATTAAAAGGGGTATTAAGGATAATGAATAAAAAGAATGAATTGTTGCCTGTATGTGCTAAATGCCATCTTAATAAAAGAATTTGCAGACAGCCTGACGGAAAACATCCCATTTTTTGTCCCACTAATCTATATAAAGATGCAATTCAAAAATCAAAAGATGTTTTGAATAAAAAAGAGGTCAAATATTTTGCTAAAATGGCCTCATTACAAGAGGCTGAATGCTATGCATTTCGTGAAAAAAAACTTACATATAACTATCCTGCAAAACCAAGAATACAAGAAATAATGGAATTTTCTAATAAGATGAATTTCAAAAGACTCGGTATCGCTTTTTGTAGTGGTTTTTCAAAGGAAGCTGAAATACTCTCTGAAATATTAGAAAATAACGGTTTTGAAGTTGTCTCGGTTATATGTAAAGTTGGAGGGATAGAGAAAGAATTTTTGGGATTAGACAGCAACCAGAAGATTAAAATTGGAGAATATGAATCAATGTGCAATCCGATTGCTCAGGCAAAGATATTAAATGAAACTAGAACTGATTTTAATATTATGCTTGGACTATGTGTGGGCCATGATTCGTTATTTATGAAATATAGTGAAGCAATGACTACTGTCTTTGCAGTAAAAGACCGTTTTTTTGGCCACAACCCTCTGGCAGCAATTTACACCTCACATTCTTATTATAACCGTTTTTTATCACCAGATTATAAAGTTTAATATATGATTTAATTATTTTTTTGTTTTTAATTCCAGGAATCTGGTATGGTGCCCTGTGGGATTTTTCTTTGTAACAACTTTTTCGAACTATAGGGGTTTTGCTTATAAAAATAATTATACAGCCTTTATCAGAATAACCTTACTTGCTCTATTTTTTATTAGTATTTATATAGAAGTGATTATCTTTATTTACCTAAAACTTTCATTCATTTTATCTGGGTAATGGGAAATAGAATCCTTCCCACCAAATTAATCAATCTTCTATTTTTTCCTGGGTATCTCTCCAGGCATCTATTAAATCGTCATTCAATAGATTTTGTACTAATTCTTTCAATATCTTGTCTCCACTGAACAGGGAAAGGAGTCCAAAATGAGGAATAAATCTATCTTTTTGCATTTTTGATGCTTTTGTTTTGTCATATTCTTCATATTCTTTGGTTACACAATCGATTAATTCTGAAAATGAATATATGCCAAATCTCTCCACTCCAACCTTCTGAGCAACCTTCTCCGCCAGCGCTACAGCTATATCTCTATATCCTACACTTTCTGGTAGTTTAAGGATCTCAATTAATCTGGGCACAATCTTTTCAAAGAGCATTCGCTTATGGGGAATATCATCCTTCAATCCAAGAATTCTTGCTATTTTTAATACTATTTCTGAATTAAGATTACTAAAATAACTAACAAAATATTCTTCCTTGTGTTCTAAATTGATATAATAACTCTGACCTGCTAGTTTTTTTAAAACACGGTATGCATCATAATAACCTAATTTCAAATTATATCTTGCTTTTTCAGTATTAAAACTTAAAGGGCCTCCCAGATCTTCTTTAGCTTCGATATTTATAATCTGCAAATTATCTAAATTTACTTTTCTCTTCCTACCTAATCCTCCAACCTGTATCGTAATAAGTGACTTATAGCCTCTTTTAGTTAGCATTCTAATGGGAAGATTGTCATAGATACCACCATCCAAGTATATTTTGTCCTCTATTTTTGCCGAACGAAACAATGGGAAATTTGCACTGGCAAAAAGATAGTCGGCAATCTGGCCTTCCGGAATATCCTCCACGAATAATTCCAGGGCTTTTCGGTCAGTGAAAGAGACTGTAACCATACCAAAAATGATATCTGACTTACGTAATTTTTCTTCATTAACATATTTTTTAATTATTTTTTTTAAAGGAGAAACATCGATGCCGCCTTCTGTAATTATTTCTCTGAGCACTTTTAGATAATAACGTATGTCACTGGGTTTAATATCTAAATGTGCCAATTTCTCTAATTTTTTTGTATCAATATTCATAACCTGAGAAGGTTTGATATTATACCAGAGCTGATAAGCTTTTTCGATATCGTGTTGTGCAACCATGGCACCATTCAAAGCCCCTACAGAGGTCCCGGTAACTCCGGTTATCTTAATATTCATCTCTTCTAAAGCTTTGCATGCACCAATTTCATAAGCACCCTTTGCCCCTCCTCCCTCTAAAACCAGGCCAAATTTTTCTTTCATAAAAATACCCTATTTCTTGATATTTTTTAGCGAATTGAAATCATATTTTTTATCATAACAATTTTGGAATATATCACTGACTTTTTGTGCCGGGATTAATTTTTCTGATTTTATCTCATCAGAGTAGCCTATAGCTACGACACACAAAATATGGTATTTATCAGGAATTTTTAAGAGATTTTTTAAATATTCTTCTGAGCTTTGCTGGCCAGATAAGCATTTTCTTCTTCTCATTTGCACCCAGCAGCTACCCAATCCCAGGCTCTGTGCTGTTAAAAATATTATGGTTGCTGCAATAGAAGAATCTTCTATCCAGACGTCAGATTTTTCTGGATCAGCCAGTACCACTATAGCCAAAGGAGCTTTTGCAAGGAATCTAGATCCAATTTCTTTAGCTTCAGACAATTTTAATAAAATTTCACTGTCATCAACAATAACAAATTTCCAGGGATTGTTGTCTTTTGATGAAGGAGATAGAAGTGCTGCCTGTATAATTTCTGATACCTTTTCTTTCTCCACTTCTTTGTTTTGAAATATTCGTATACTTCTTCGGCTTTTAAGTAATGATAGCATCTTATTTTCTCCTTTTTCTATATTTGTATTACTATGAAGTAATTATATATATTTAACCGGTCAATTTTTCATTATATATATGCCGTATTGCCGTATCAAAAAACACCATCCCCTATTTAGTTATACTTGATATCCAGTATATATCTAATCTTTTCAAATTATTATGAAATAAGTTATAAATTATCTATATTTTTAAAAACGGCTCCTTTGCTGGCAGAAGAAACGAGATAGGCATATCGTTTTAAATAAAAATTTGAGGGAATATTTCTTTTTGGAACTGACCATTTTGTTTCACGATTTTTAAGTTCCTCCGGGGTTAGCTTTACCGACAATTCTCTATTTCCAATATCTATTTTAATTATATCCCCATCTTCAATCATGCCAATAGGACCTTTTTCGGCAGCCTCTGGCGAAATATGGCCAATTGCTGCACCGCGGGTTGCACCTGAGAAACGGCCATCAGTAATCAATGCAACATCATTGTCCAAACCCATTCCACAAAGAGCAGAGGTAGGTGCCAGCATTTCTCTCATTCCAGGACCACCTTTTGGCCCTTCATAACGGATAACAACTACATCACCTTTTTGAATTTTACCATCTATAATAGCCTGATAGGCCTCTTCTTCTGAATTAAATACACGTGCTTTGCCTTCAAAAGTGAACATCTTTTTACTCACCGCAGAAGCTTTTATTACTGCACCTTCGGGAGCCAGGTTACCATAAAGTATTGCTATTCCGCTTTCCGGGCTATAAGGGTTATCATATTTTCTAATTATCTCCGTATTCTTATTCTTAGCCCTGGAAACCAGCTGACCAATTGTTTCTCCACTAACAGTTATGGATTCAGTATGGATTAAGTTTGCCTCTGCAAGCTCTTTTAAGATTGCCTGAATACCGCCAGCTGAATATAAATCTGATACGTGTAGTTCACTGGAAGGAGATATCTTGGTCAGTATTGGGACGATACGGCTTAAATGGTCAAAGGTCTTGAGATTTAAATCAACCCCTGCTTCATGGGCTATAGCTAATAAGTGTAGAACTGTATTACTGGAACCTGCCATAGCTAAATCCAGTGTAATTGCATTATTAAAAGCATTGGCAGTCATAATATCCCTGGGTCTAATCTGTTTTTTTACCAGTTCTAATATGAGCTTTCCTGCTCTGTTAGCCAACTGTTTTCTAATACCATAAGCAGCTGGAATGGTACCATTTCCGGGAAGGGCAATTCCCAGAGCTTCGGCAAGGCAATTCATAGAGTTTGCAGTGAAAAGGCCGGCACAGCTTCCTGCAGAAGGACAGGCTCCCTGTTCAATTTCAAGTAATTCTTCTTCAGAAATATCCTTTTGATTATATTTCCCTACAGCTTCAAATACTGTATTTAAATCAGATTCTTTACCTGCACAATACCCTGTAAGCATAGGTCCGCCACTAACATAAATTGTTGGGATATTCAAACGTACTGCAGCCATAAGCATTCCCGGAACAATTTTGTCACAATTACCCACCATGACCAGGCCGTCAAAATGATGTGCCATAGTTACTGCCTCAATAGAATCTGCTATCAATTCCCGACTTGCTAATGGGTATTTCATTCCCTGATGATTCATGGCTATACCATCACAGATACCTATTGCCGGAAATTCCATAGCTATTCCGCCTGCTGCTGCCACACCAATTTTTACTGCTTGAACAATTTCATTTAGTTGAATATGCCCCGGGATTATCTCGTTAAAAGCATTTACAAC
>CAZLMD010000031.1:9819-14658 GCA_964560535.1 uncultured Atribacterota bacterium | reverse complement strand
ACAACCGGTGTAACCTTCTTATAACCAGGCAATTGGCTGACTGCCGGGTTTTCATCATCAGTAATGGTATCTCCAACTTTGGTCAGGCTTACATCTTTAAAACCTGCTGTTAAATAACCAACTTCCCCTACAGAAAGTTGATTAACTTTTTTTCTTTTTGGAGTAAAAACACCTACCTCACTAACCTCATAGCTTTTTCCATTTGACATTGTTTGGATCTTTAAACCTGGTTTGACTGTCCCATTCATAATTCTAATATAAACAACAGATCCCTGGTAAGAGTTATATACTGAATCAAATATCAGTGCTTGCAGCGGTTTATCTAATCTTCCAGTAGGATGTGGAATATAATCAATAACAGCTTCAAGCATCTCTCTGATTCCTGTACCATCTTTAGCACTAACCTGCAGGATTGGACTATCTTCCAATCCCTTAATCATCCTGATCTCCTTGCTGACCCTTTCAGGATCTGCGGTAGGTAAATCGATTTTATTAATAACTGGAATAATTGTTAAATTATTTTCTAAAGCCATATGAACATTTGAAATTGTTTGTGCCTGCACTCCCTGTGCGGCATCTACAACTAACAATGCTCCTTCACATGCAGCCAGATTGCGTGATACTTCGTAAGAAAAGTCAACATGACCGGGTGTATCGATCAAATTAAAGATATACTCTCTCCCATTTAAAGATTCATATGATATTCGAACAGCCTTAGACTTAATGGTAATACCTTTTTCTCTTTCTAAGTCCATATCATCAAGGATCTGCTCCCTTTTTTCCCTCTGGCTGACTGATTCTGTCAGATCCAATATACGGTCAGCAATGGTAGATTTGCCATGATCGATATGTGCTATAATAGAAAAATTACGAATATCTTCAATTTTAACTATATTTGTCATTTTAATTTATTTCCTTCATCTTTCTGCTGGTAATTGTTTTAATAATCGTTCTGATGTTTTTAAATTCTGGGATTCCAATCATTATACCACTAATATAATAAACTATTAAACCTGATACTCCCGAAATCATAACCTGACTCAACTGAAATACTTTTAGGTTCATATCAAATTTTAAATCAAAGGATCTGGAGATTGCCCAGCAAGTCAATGCCATTAAAAGACTGGCGATAACTGACTTCCAGAGGAATTCAAATATACCTCTATTCAGTATCCCCCCGATCTTCTTCTCCAGAGCAACAGTCAATATTATGAGATGCAAAATAGCTGATATGGATGTTGCAAGAGCAATACCGGCATGTGCAAGAAATCTCACCAGGATTAAATCCAGAACAATATTGAAGATTACCACATATATTCCAATATTTAATGGTGTTCTAGTATCTTTTAAAGCATAAAATGAACTGATAACCAATCTTAAAACAGCAGTAGCAAAGAGACCTATTGAGTAGCAGATCAGTGCTGTTTCAGTTATAAATGTATCATGTGGACTGAATACACCATGTTCGTAAAAAAGGCGAACAATCGGATAGCTTAACACTATCAATCCAACTGTTGATGGCAGAGTAAAAAAAGATAGGAATTTAAAGCCAAAAGAAAAGCTATCCCTCATTTTACTCATTTCGCCTCTGGCGATATGGCTGGAAAGTGTTGGCAGAATTGCAATTGAAAGTGCTATAGCAAAAACACCGAGAGGAAACTGCATCAGCCTGTTTGAGTAATACAGAGCCGATATGCTCCCATGTGCAAGATATGATGCGATAATACGGTCAACTGCAAAGTTAATTTTGTCTATTGCCAGACCAAAAACAGCGGGAATAAGAATATTTAAAAATATTTTAATTTCCGGATCATATATATTCAAAATGAATTGATAATTAAACCGCTTTTTTACCAATGAAGGGATATGTATCAATAATTGTGCCAACCCGCCAATCATTACTCCCCATGATAAGCTATGGATCCCGGCTCTCTCTGCAAAATATAAGGCAAAAATAATTATCCCTATATTTAACATTGCCGGTGCTAAAGCCGGAATGAAAAATTCATGGTAAGAATTTAATATACCCATGAACAATGCAGCCAGTGAAGCAAAAGCTATGTAAGGAAACATTACCTTTGTCATGTGAACTGTTAAAAGGTATTTTTCAGGTGATTGTTTAAATCCGCTGGCGAGTAAATTTACTATGAAAGGAGCACCCCAGATACCCAGAAAAATCACAACAACCAGAATAATTATAAGAAAATTTATCACATTACTGGCAAATTCATCTGCCCTCTTTTTATCATGGTTTGCAAGACAGGTAGAAAAAATAGGAACAAAGGCTGTATTCAATGCCCCTTCTCCAATAATACTTCTTAATAGATTTGGAATCATAAAGGCAATGAAAAAAGCATCAGTTTCAAAACCTGCCCCGAACTGGTTGGAAATAACTATCTCTCTGCCTAAACCAAGTATCCTGCATAATAGTGTTGCTACCATTACAATACTAGTGAATCTAGCCACTCGTAGATTACTGTCAGTCATTTAAATCTCCAATTATATTGTATAACTATTTAATATATACGACTTCTTGATTTTAATTAAAAAAAGTGTTAAAATGTACCAGCAAAACTTTCAGAAAGGAATTAAGTATGCCAATAATAAAATCAGCAATAAAGAGAGTTAGTATCTCAGAAAAACAACGTGTTAGAAACTCTGCTTATAAATCAAAAATAAAAACATTTATAAAAAAGTTTGAAAATTCTCTAAAAAACACTGAAAATAATGATGTGATTGAACAAAACTATCGTCAATGTGTATCTACTCTGGACAAAGCTGCCCAAAAGGGTATTCTGGCAAAAAATACGGTTTCAAGAAAAAAATCTTTACTTGCTAAAAGGTTTAAACTCCATGCCCAGAATATTGAGAATGAAACTGCAAATGAAATTAAAACAGAATAAATATTAGCTGCTTCATTTTGTTATTTGCACCACCAATTGTTCAAGTACTATATCAGGAAGTAAGTATCCTGTTTTTAAATTAATTTCTGCCTTTAGCAAATAAAGAAATGCACTTTTTATTTCATTTATTTTATATTTCTGTGATTGGGTGGTAATTTTTTTTACCAAGAAATAAGGGAGGCTCCTGTCTCCCTTATTTTTTTCATAATTTCCAGCAGATAGCTTCATTTTAAATATCAACCTGAATTGACGGCTGAGCATAGCCAGTACCTGTAAAGGATGGTATTGATTGCTATCTAACAATAGTTTCAGCAAATGCAGGGCTTTTTCTGTTTTTCGTTCACCCACTGTATCTACAAACTCAAAAATATTTCCCTCTTGTAATCCGTACACATTTTTTAAAAGATCTTTTTTGCTTATTCTATCAGTAGAACTTCCTGAATAACATAATAATTTATCTATTTCGTTATTAATCTGAGCAAAATTATTCTCAGTTGTTCTTAAAAGATGGTAAATAGTCTCTTCATCTATCTTCTTACCATCTTCACGAAATCTCGAGCCAACCCACTGTTTCATCTGCGATATATTCAGCTTAGGTGTAGAAACGATAACTCCGCGTTTGGTGATATTTTCGATATTTAAAATTTTAGGAATTTGCTTGGCTTCAACAAAAATAAGAATCAACAGGTCATCATATTTCAATGGCAGTTTATCGATTAAAGCATTTATCTTTTCAACTAAAGGTTTTTTTATCTTCTCAAATTGTTTTATTACTATACATTGTCTGCCTGTTCCAAGAGAAAGTGTCTGTATAGAACTGGCAAGGTTATTAATATCTAAGTTCTCACCATAAAATGTCTCATAGTTAACTAATTGTTTTTGCTGTGAGAAGTATGTTTTAAATTTATTTACAATACTGTAATGAAGATAGCCTTCTTCTCCATAGATCAAATATATTGGCCTGATTATATTCTTATCTATCTCTTTTAACAGAGAAAAATAATTGAGTATCGCCTGTTTGTTATCCATAGTTCAATATTCACCTTAAAGTGTTTATATAAAATTTATAACCATCACTATTAATCATGATGGTTCCATTCAAATCTGTTCTTAAGACCTTCTGACAATGACCATTCAATCTTTCTACAACATCCTGATGTGGCTGATTGTAATGGTTTAAACCGACCGAAACAACTGCGACTTCAGGCAGGACTTTCTCCAGAAATTGTGTAGAGCTGGAGGTTGTGCTCCCATGGTGAGCAACCTTTAATATATCACTCTTTAGAGTATTTTCCCAGTATAATAGATTGTTCTCGGCTTTTTCTTCAATATCGCCGGTAAACAAATAACTTGTGTTTTTATAGATTAATTTTAACACAATTGAATGGTTATTAAAATTATTTTCATCCCCGTATGCCGGTATATTTAAAGAATTAAGGACTAACATTTCTAAATCTTTATTAAACCTGATAATATCACCCGCAATTGCTTTATGGTAAGAGATGCTGTCATCTCTTTCGATTAGAGAGATGAAATCGTAATAAGTCTCATTCTTTACAGATATTCCGCTATCTATAATGTTGCATACCTTTAAATCGCTTAAGACAGGTATTAAACCCTCCATATGATCGAGGTCCGGATGTGTTAAGACCAGTAAATCTATCTTTTTAATCCCCTGTCTTCTCAGATATGGGATTACTATTTTTTTGCCAACATCGAAATCACTATAAGGAGTCCCACCTCCATCTATTAAAATATTTTTTCTTTGCGGTGTTTGAATAAGAATGGAATCTCCCTGACCCACATTAATAAAATGCACAGAGAGATTTTTTGCCGAAAAAAGCAGAGGCATTATTATGAAAATAATCAGAGAAGAGATAATCACCCAGAATAGTCTTTTCTTTTTCAATAAATCCATTTTTAACCAGTATATGGC
>CAZLMD010000031.1:7444-9719 GCA_964560535.1 uncultured Atribacterota bacterium | reverse complement strand
TCACCCAGAATAGTCTTTTCTTTTTCAATAAATCCATTTTTAACCAGTATATGGCAGAAAAGGTCAGTGATATAATAAATATATAGTAATAGATAATCTGCCATATTTTTGGTTGAGCAATATATTGATAGGCAACTGGTAATGAAGAAAATATTCCTGCCATAGATATTAAAAAATCTATTAACAATTGGGTTAACATAGCTAATAGCCCTGCCCAGGGTAGAAAAATAAAAGATAGAACAATAGATATGATACCTAAAATTAATATAATGCTGATAAGCGGGACTACAATTAAATTTGCCAGTATGCTGATAAAAGATATTTTATAAAAGTAATAGGCAGACAGTGGCGCCATTCCTAGCCATGCAGCTAAAGAGACTGCTAATGACCGGGAAAGATAAAGAGGCAACCTTTTCAGGTATTCTGTAAATATGGGATAAAGAAAAATTATAAAAAATGTGACAGTAAAGGATAGCAGAAAACCTGCATCAAATAAGAATAATGGTTGATAAAAAAGCAATAATAGTGCTGATAAATAAATACTATTATAGATATGGTAAGGCCTATTTATACAGACAGCCATCAACATAGTAATAAACATAATGGTAGCCCTGCAGACAGAAGGACGAAAACCAGCTATTGCGGCATAGATAATTAAGAAAGAGATAGTTAGGAGATAGTTTAGTTTTTCTCTTTTTTTAAATAATGTGATTACTTTAAATATATAAAAGAGTGCTGCAGCAATTATCCCTACATGTAACCCTGAGATTGCCAGTATGTGCATAATACCTGCATCTTGAAAAATAACCTCCCATTCCAAAGGCATACCTTTCCTATTACCTGTGGTAATTGCCTTTATCAGGGTATTGTAAGGATAGCTGTATAATTTATCGATATTACTCTCTATTCTATCTTCTAAATGGTGAATAGAGTGTGTCAGACCGGAAAGATTTCCTCTTGCAATGACACTTATCTGATCAATATTTATATTATCTGATACAAATATCTTTTGTCTGGCTAAATATTCACGGTAGTTAAAATCACCAAAGTTATTTGGCAGCTCCGGTTCCTGCAGCAATACTTCAGCTTGAATTATATCCCCATATTTGAATATTTTTCCCTCCCCGAATATTTTGAGCAACACTCTTCCCTCTACTTCATAACAAATATTATTCTTTTCAAAACTATGTGTAGAGAGAAGTATCTCCTGATATCGTGCATCTGAGTCATGCTCATTTTTTTTAACAGATCCTGTCAAAATACCCGGTTTGTCCAAAAACTTCGCTATATGGTTAGAACCTTGTGGTTGACTTTGGTATGAAGTATTAAATATCCCTAAAAATGTAAAGCAGAGCAGTAAAAAAATAGCAGCTGATTTCCAGTTCAATTTGTAAGAAATCAGACAAAAAAATAACATCAAGAGAGATGAGAAAAAGATAATCTTATAATTTAGAAAGATAAAATGTCTCTGGAGAATAATTCCAGAAATGTAAAATAGCAGTATAGACAATAAAGGAATCTGAAAAACAGATGGCAGATTTACATGTTTAATGGACAGTAATCATCTCCTTGATAGTATTAAATTTTTTTTCACCGATCCCCGGTACATTTTTAATATCTTCTACCTTATTAAATAACCCATTCTTATTACGGTAATTAATTATACGTTCAGCCAGAACATCCCCTATTCCATCCAGAGTTTCCAGTTCCCTGGCAGTAGAGATATTTATGTTTACCAGATTATTATTTTGGGAATAACCTGGAATCATAGTGTTTGAATTTGTTGAATTATTTGATAAACCATGTATCCCGTCACCCTCTAATATATAAGGAATGGTTATTTTCTGTCCATCATATAATGGTGAAGCTAAATTTACTGCATCGAGGTTTGCTTTATCTGTTATATTTCCTGCTATCATAACAGCATCAATTATTCTTTTACCTTTTAAAAGCTGGTATACACCGGGATTTTTAACAGCTCCGGCAATATGGATAATACACGATTCTTCTTCTGTAACTCCATCTTTAGCCATATTGGCACCGGTATTCGCATAGGCTTGATCAGATGGGATAATGGTGATACTGTTTTTTTCTTGTAGATACAACTTACTGCCAAAAAATAATAATAATCCAACAATAATTAGTAATAATACTATCTTCTCCTGCCTGGATAAGACAAACAAGGTTCTACCCCTTTCTATTTTTCTTTTTTCAAAAAATAGGCCTTAGCATCCCCAACAGTAAAAAGAGATCCGGTTATACAAATTACATCATC
>CAZLMD010000031.1:0-7344 GCA_964560535.1 uncultured Atribacterota bacterium | reverse complement strand
TTCTTTATATTAGAGATAAATTGATTCATACCATTAGGATTATGTGCACCATCTAATATGACCAGAGGGTTTTCTTTTACGATCTCAAAACGTCCCGGCCAATGAGTATCATTTACACCCTTTATGATATCATCCTGTTTAATTGCAAAACCCTTATTATTGAGTAATTCAGCTGTTGCGATGGCTAAAGAGACATTTTCAACCTGGAATTCTCCTATCAGAGGGACATGCAGGTTATCTATATTATTAAAAATTCCCTTATAGTCGAAATAGTTTCCATCTAATTGTGATTTAACAAGATCGGCTTTTATCTCTTTTCCATAGCTGAATAGGGGTGATTCCATTTTCAAAGCAACATTTTTTATAACTTCTTCTGCTTCTGAAAATTGCAGGGCACTGACCACCGGGGTATTCTGTTTAATTATGGCTCCCTTTTCGCCTGCTATCTCTCCTAAAGAATTGCCTAACCTGTCAGTATGGTCAAAGTCAATGTGTGTAATCACAGATATCAGTGGCTGGCAGACATTTGTTGCATCAAGTCTGCCTCCTAAACCTACCTCCATAACCGCAAAATCTACATTATTTTCGTAAAAATAGAGGAAAGCCATTGCTGTTACGACTTCAAAAAAAGTTGGATGCTGACAGCCTGCAGTATTTGCTACTTTTTTGATAGCAGGCTTCATTCTTTCCAGTAAATCATATACTTCTTCCTCAGTAATATACACTCCATTTATGGTCATTCTCTCTTCAAAAAATACCAGATGTGGTGAAGTATACAGACCGACTTTATAACCGGCAGTTTTTAATATGGAACAGATTGTTGAAGATGTTGAACCTTTTCCGTTGGTTCCAGCCACATGGATTACCTTTGTCTTTAAATGTGGATTATCAAATAATGATAAAAGGCAGGTAATATTATTTAACCCTAATTTTATACCAAATTTATTGAGATTATAGATATATTCTATTGCTTTTTTATAATTTTCTTTCATACTATTTTATGGTCTTCAGATTTTGTATAATTCTATCTCTTATATCTACTAATTCTTCCATTTTTTCTTTTTCTTTATCAATTATAGTCTGTGGAGCTTTATTCATAAAATCAGTATTGTTTAGCTTCTTATTAATCAATGTCAGTTCTTTTTCAATTTTAGTCAATTTTTGTTCTAAACGTTTTACTTCAGTCTCTATATCTATGACACCCTGCAAGGGAATAAATATCTCTATGTCTTCCAGAACTCCAATTGCTGAATATTCCGGTTTTTCAAGATCACTCCCCATTATGATATTATCAACATATGCCAGATTCTTAATATATGACAAATTCTCCTTAAACAATTCCTCTTTTTTACTGTCAACCACCCTGATTTGTATATCAACTTTTCTGGTCAAAGGAATATTCATTTCTGCTTTAATATTACGTATAGTTTTAATAACTTCCTGTATAATAGTTGCCTGTCCCTGAATTGAACGTTTAAGGCTGTAACCTTCATTGAGAGAAGGCCACTCACTGATAGATACACTCAAACCCATATGAGGGATTTTTTGCCATATTTCTTCAGTAATAAAGGGCATAAAGGGGTGCAGCAACTTTAAAATATTGTCCAAGACATACCATAGAACATATTGAGTAGTCTTTCTTTCATTACTGTTATTTATATTATACAGAGATTCTTTACTCAATTCTACATACCAATCACAAAAATAATTCCAGGTGAATTCATAGATAGATACGGCTGCATCACCAAATTTATAATTATTCAGATTATCTGTCACTTTTTTAATACATTTATTCAAATGCCCTAATATCCATTTATCAAATAGATTGAAGTCTAATTCTTCTTCTTTAATATCAGAGGGGTTAAAGTCCCTCAGGTTTGCCAGGGAAAATCTGGCAACATTCCAAATTTTATTAGTAAAATTGCGATATGTTTCAATCTTTTCTTCAGATAAACGAATGTAATTTGCCTGAATGGTCAGAGAAGCGAGAGTCATTCGTAAAGCATCTGCACCAAATTGATCTATTATTAATAAAGGATCTATAACATTGCCTCTTGATTTGCTCATCTTTTTCCCTTCAGCATCTTTAATCAATGGGTTAATAAATACTTCTCTGAAGGGAACTTCATCCATAAACTTAAGACCCATAACCATCATCCGGGCAACCCAGAAGAAGATAATATCAAATCCGGTAACCAGCAGATCAGTAGGATAAAAATCTTTCAGATCCAGTGTCTCTTCCGGCCACCCCATAGTGGAAAATGGCCATAAAGCTGAACTGAACCATGTATCCAGCACATCAGTATCCTGTATTATATTTTTGCTATGGCATTTCGGACACTCTGCCGGATCTTCCATTTCAACTATTATTTCAGAACAATCCTGGCAGTACCAGACAGGTATACGATGTCCCCACCATAACTGTCTTGAAATACACCAATCTTTAATATTATTCATCCATTCAAAATATACTTTAGACCATCTATCTGGCACAAAATCTGTCTTCCCTTCCTCTACTGCCTTGATAGCCGGTGTGGCTAAATCTTTCATCTTAATAAACCACTGTGGAGAAAGGTATGGTTCAATCACCGTGTCACATCTATAACAGTGACCAATAGCATGCCTGTAGCTATCTGCTCTTTCCATATAGCCCTGTTCTTCCAAATCTGCAAGTACTTTTTTTCTGGCTTGCTGCATAGTCAAGTTGGAATATTCACCAGCATTATTATTAGTCATGCCATCATCTGTTATGATATTGATCTCTTTTAAATTATGTCTCTTACCAAGCTCAAAATCATTTAAATCATGAGCAGGCGTTATTTTTACCGCCCCTGTTCCGAACTCTGGGTCAACATATTTATCGGCAACTATTGGAAGCTCTCTTCCCACTAAAGGTAAGATTGCCATTTTACCAATATATTTCTGATATCTTGTATCTTCCGGATTTACAGCAATTGCCGTATCACCAAGCATGGTCTCAGGACGTGTTGTAGCTACGGTAATATATTCACCGGCAGAGTCTTTTATCGGATATTTGATATAGTATAATTTTGAATTTTCTTCCCTAGGCTCTACTTCAATATCTGCAAGAGCAGTCTGACACCGTGTACACCAGTTAATAACATAATTTGACCTGTAAATGAGGCCTTCCTTAAAGAGTGTGACAAAAACTTTTCTTACAGCTTTAGATAGTCCATCATCAAGGGTGAATCTCAAACGTGTCCAATCACAGGAACAGCCCATTCTCTTGAGTTGATTCAAGATATTTGAGCCATACTCATCTCTCCATTGCCAGGCACGTTCTAAAAACTTTTCCCGTCCCAGGTCATATCTCGTTTTCCCCTCTTTGGCAATCTCTCTCTCAACAACATTCTGTGTAGCTATACCGGCATGATCTGTCCCCGGAAGCCACAATACATTGAACCCCTGCATTCTCTTCCAGCGAACAATAATATCCTGCAGGGTATTGTTGAGTGCATGGCCTATGTGCAATGAACCGGTGATATTTGGCGGCGGAATTACAATACAATAATTTTTATGTTTTTCAATATTATTTTTAGCATAAAAAAGATTATTATCAGACCAGAACTGATACCATCTGTCTTCAACTATCTTAGGATTATAAACTTTTGACAGATCACTCTCTCCATATTGCTTATTTTCCATATTTATTCTCCTGAAAACTATTAATTTTTGTAATAAGCAAAGTAGTATTAAAAAAACCCTTTCCATCCTTTTAAGGACGAAAAGGGTTCGTGTTACCACCTTAATTCCTGCCTTTATGTTTTTAAACAAATTTAAAAACATATAAGAAACAGGCACTTATACAGTGTTAACGGTTCTGCCGTTGAAACTTACTTTAGTTTCAGTAAAAGGCTCCGGGCAGACTTTCAATAAGAGAAGATTGGTTGCTCTTATTTACTTATCCCTTCATCACCAAATTATTTATTTGATATACTACTATTATTATTTCTACTTGTCAAGTAAAACAAACATATCAGGGTCTGTTAAGCTTGTTATTAAGCAGTTTCCTTTATTTGTTTTTTCTTTTCTCTGATTAATAGTGGTGTACCATTATCTTCAATAACTTTATCTGTTATAGTACATTCTTTTATATTTTTATGTGAAGGAATCTCATACATAATATCAAGCAGAGATTCTTCAATTATTGACCTTAACCCGCGTGCACCGGTCTTTCTGTTTATAGCTTTCTGTACCACTGCCTCTAAAGCAGATTTAGAGAATTTCAACTCAACACCCTGATTTCTAAAAATCTGTTTATATTGTAAAGTAATTGCATTTTTAGGTTTAACCAGGATATCCATCAAGGCTTCCTGATCAAGGTTTTCAATTGTAGCAATTATAGCTAACCGGCCTACTAATTCCGGGATTAAACCAAATCTAATCAGGTCTTCCGGTAAAACATGTTTTAAAGCGCTTTCATTCTCCTCTGCTTTGCTGGTATTTAAATTATCTGCATTAAAACCAATATTGCGAGTCTGCAAACGGCTTTTAATAATATTTTCTAATCCTTCAAAAGAGCCTCCACAGATAAAAAGTATCTGAGAAGTATCAATATCTATATTTTTTTGGTGAGGGTGTTTTCTTCCACCCTGTACAGGCATAGATGCAATAGTTCCTTCTAATATTTTCAATAATGCCTGCTGTACCCCTTCACCTGATACATCCCGGGTTATAGAAGGGTTTTCTGACTTTCTGGTAATCTTGTCAATCTCATCAATGTATATGATACCCATTTGTGCACTTTCTACATCTTCTCCTGCCGCATGGTATAATTTAAGTAAAACATTTTCGACATCATCCCCGACATATCCCGCTTCAGTAAGTGTAGTTGCATCAGCTATTGCAAAAGGAACTTCCAGTTTTTCTGCTAAGGTTTTCGCTAAAAGTGTCTTCCCACAACCACTGGGACCCAGCAATAATACATTGCTCTTATCCAGTCTTATAAAATCTTTATCTTTCTTCTTTTTGTTTTTACCATTTTTATCATTATACTGATAAAGATTATTCTTTATTCTTTGATAATGGTTATAGACTGCAACAGAAAGTATCTTTTTAGCCCGTTCCTGTCCGATCACATATTGATCTAAATATTTTTTTATCTCTTCAGGGGTAGGGATATTTTTGATGGAAAAACTTTTTTTAACCTTTTTGTCTTTGTCTTCATTAAGAATGTAATTACATACATGTATACACTCACCACAAATATTTACACCACCAGGCCCCGATATTATTTTTCCAACTTCAGCCTGTTCTTTTCCACAAAATGAACATTTCATACCTGACTACTCCTCAAGCTATTTATTCTCTATCTCAGTGTGTTTCTTTATAACCTCATCTACTAATCCATATTCTTTAGCCTCATCTGCTGTCATAAAGTAATCACGATCAGTGTCTTTCTCTACTCTTTCCAAAGGCTGTTCTGTATGGTGTGAGATTATCTCATTTATCTTTCTTTTAATCCTGAGCAACTCTTTGGTCTGAATCTCAATATCAGATACCTGGCCTTCAGCGCCTCCCAGTGGCTGATGTATCATAATCCTGGAATTTGGTAAGGTAAACCTTTTCCCCTTAGTGCCGGAAGTGAGTATTAATGCAGCCCCACTTGCTGCCATTCCGAGACAGGTAGTTGAAACATCTGATTTAAGATATTGAATAGTATCATAAATAGCTATGGTAGAACTAACCGAGCCACCAGGGCTATTAATATAAAGGTGGATATCCTTATCCGGGTCGCTTGCTTCCAAAAATAATAATTGTGCGATTATTATATTAGCTGTCTGGTCATCAATCGGACTTCCCAGAAATATTATCCTATCTTTTAATAAACGTGAATATATATCATAAGATCTTTCCCCTTGTGGAGTCTTTTCCACTACAATAGGTACTAAATACATTTAGTCTTCCTCCTTATTTTTCAACAACTTTTACTTTTTCAGAGAGTATGTCTATTGCTTTTTCCCTTTTAATCTGTTCTTTTAAATTTTCAAGAGTATTATTTCTTTCAAACATAGCTCTAACTTTTAAAGGTTTCTGATTGGTGCTCTCTGCAATTTCGTCTATTTTATTGTTGACATCTTCTTCGGTAGCTGTAATTTCATTATCAGTTATCACTTTGTCAATTATCAGCTCCTGTTTGATCTGTTTTTCAGCAATTACACGATACTCCTGTTTTACCTTCTCTTCATCTGCCTTGATCAAATCGTAATATGCCTCTAAACTCATATTTCTCATTTTTAAATCTTCTTTTAAGTCGTCCATCATCTTTTCTAACTGTTTTTCAATTAATATCTCAGGAACCTCAAAATTACATTTTTCAGAAATTTTTTCCATTAATGAATCTTGAAATTCTCTATCTGATTCAAATTTTGCCTGTGCTACAAGCTGTTTTTTGACAAATTCTTTCAAATCATCCAATTTTTCATAATCGCCAACACTTTTAGCAAAATCATCATCTAATTCAGGCAGTTCTTTTTCCTTTATTTCAGAGACTTTTACTTTGTAAATTATCTCTTTCCCGGCTATTTTTTTATCTTCAACCTGTTCGGGAATTTTCACTTTTATATCTTTTTCATCATCTGGTTTAACACCTACCAGGTTTTCGTTGAATTCCGGGGGAATTCTTTCACCAAGCTGAATTATCTGTTTTTCTTTTTTGCTATCATCGAGTGGCTTACCATCCAGAAATGCCTCATAATCGACTATTAAAAAGTCATCAGGTTTTGATACTCTTCCTTCAACTTCTTTTAATCTGCCATGACCCTCTCTAATTTTTTCTAATTCTTCATCTACCTGTTGGTCGCTGACTTGATGCAGTTTCCTTTCCAGAGAAATATCTTCCAATGAAGGTATTTCAAATTCTGGTTTTAATTCCAGAATCATTGTATATATAAATGGTTTGTCTTTTTCAATCTGGACTAAATCAATTTTGGGAACATCGATAGGATCATATTTGCTCTCTTCTAATGCTGTATTATAACTATCTTTGATAAGTTTTTCAGCAACCTGCTGATTAATATACTCTTTCCCTAAATTCATTTCTATGATATTAACAGGCACTCTCCCTGCACGAAAACCAGGAATTTTTACCCTTTTAGAGAAATCACTATAGACGTCTTTAAAGATTTCATTAACCTTCTCCTGTTCTACAGTAACTTTTATCTCTATCTTATTATTTTCTCTGTCGCCTTTTTCAATATGGACCATTGTATTGTTCCTCCACAACTTTCGCATATCGTAATAAAACCGCAAATAGAATTTGCGGTTGTTTTTGGTGCGAGAGGCGGGACTCGAACCCGCATGGAGTTACCCACTGGATCCTAA
>CAZLMD010000030.1:5835-14701 GCA_964560535.1 uncultured Atribacterota bacterium | reverse complement strand
ATTTTTATCATGGCTTCGGAATACTAAAGAATTTAATTTAAAAAACAATGACCAGGGCTATTCTGACCATACTTTGAATAGCAATTTAGCAGGTAATAATCCAAATTCAAAAGATGAGAAAACAGAAACTAATAAGAAAAAAAGAAATCCCATACGATTGTATATGCATAGAGCAAGAAGAAATATTAAAAATATAATATCCCTGATTTTATACATGTTTGGTAAAAGATTTTTATTTCAATCGATTATTATAGTAAAATATACTAAATCGCTTCACTTCTTCACAATGACAAAAGAAGAAGAAAAGGAAAGGTTTCTGATTCATTTTTAGTCATTCACAATTTTAGATATGTACAGAAAAAGGATGAATATTAGTGATGTTAGGTTTTGTTATGTCAATTATTCATCATATTTTGGTATTTATGTAATAAAAGTATCTTTTACTAAAAATCTAGTTGTATTGACATACAAAAATAAGGGATGTATACTTTATTGAAGTAATGTAGGCTTTTTTAGTTTTCATAATACTTTATGAACTGGAAAAAGGAGGGTAAATATGCTCTATACTGTCAAGGAAACACCGGAGTTTGAAGGAAAAGAGATCTTGTATGGCTTGAATGAAAACAGTACCAACGAAGAAATTAAAGTAAAGGCATTTGAGCTTTTAAAAAAGGTTAGGAGTATGCCTGCTGCAACCGTAAAAGATGGGTTGCCTGAAATAAGGGTAATCGATTTTTGTTTATTATCAGATGGTTATTTTTATTTTATCGCCTCAAAAGGTAAGAATATCCATGAACAGCTTATGAAAACTCCATACATTGCCCTTTGTGAGCGGATAGAGAGATGGTATGCTGTACGGCTTATGGCTCATGTAACACCTGTTATGGATAAGGATGTTTGGGACGAATTTTTCCTATACAATCAGGGTTCAGCATCGATGTATGCCTCAAATCCTCACCTGTTAGAATTATTCAGACTTGATGCTGGAGAAGGTGAAATTTTTCATCTCTACCATGACAAAAAATTGAAACGTGCCCGCTTTGCTTTTGGAGGTATGGAAATAAAACCCATGAACTATACCATAACTGACCGTTGTACTGGCTGTGGCGTCTGTCTTGAAGCCTGCATGGAATCCTCCATAGTAGAAGATGGCGATAAATATAGAATATCTTATATGGATTGCAATGATTGTGGCAAATGTTATGTGGTATGCCCAGAGCAAGCTATTGATTGCCTATTATATAATGAAGAGTGGCATGAAAGGATCATGAGAAGCTTAGAGTTGAATGACTAATAAAATAATAAAGTACTCAGGGAATAATTTTATATAAATCATATTAAAAAGGAAGGTATTTGATATGAAAAAGAAGTATGTTATTCTTTTAGTTGTACTTGTTCTGCTAACATCGGTATTTGTTTCTTATGGTAATGAGGTAAAAAAAATTAGATTAGGCCATTCAGGCCCTCCCGGCTCAAGCATTGATGTAGGTGTGCAAAACATTGCTAAAGAAATTAAGGAAAAAACTGACGGTGCCCTGGTTTTAGAAATTTACCCCGGAGCACAGTTGGGAGATGAGAATGTTATGCTCGACTCTCTGATGAGTGGCACACTGGATATGGATCTGGCAGGTACACCTATTATGGCGAATGTAATGCCTGAATTCAATATGCTAAGCATGCCTTTCTTGTTTAGAAACACAGATGAATTTTTTGCAATTGTGAATAGCAAAGATTTTATAGAGAAATGTAATGAATTGACGAATCCTAAAGGAATAGTGCTTTTAGGTTTTCCAAATGGTGAAATGCGCGGATTATCCAATGTAAAGCATGAAGTAAGAACCCCCGAAGATTTAAGGGGATTGAATTTGAGAGTCATGGCCGGCCCACTTTATACAGATATGTTTAAAGCAATGGGTGCGATGACCACAACCTTAGCTTTTGGTGAAGTATATTCAGGGTTGCAACAGGGTGTCATAGATGGAGAGGACAACGGAATAAACATGCTTGACATGATGAAATTTATGGAAGTGGAGAAATTCCATACCGCACTCGGACATACCATTCAGACAAATCCTCTTTTGGTAAATAAAAAACTTTGGGATAATCTGCCAGAAGAACAGCAGAAAATTGTGAAGGATGTTGTTTTTGCGCAAGCCCAGGCTTACCCGGAAGAGATTCTTAAACCCCAGATCGAAGCTTCTAAGAAAGTAGTTGAAGAAAATGGTGTTAAGGTGGTTATGGAGCTGACTCAGGAAGAATACGAAGCCTTTAAAAATTCAGTTTCTTCGGTATATGATAAATATAAACCTGAAATCGGAAATGATTTCTATGAATATGTTATGAATCAGATTGATTCTTATCGTGAATAAACAATCTAAACAGGCGGCAAGAAATTGCCGCCTGTTTAGATTTAAACAAATATATACCTGGAAAGAAATAGAAATTGAAAAAGTTTAAAAACATTTTTACACAAACCGAGATGGTGATAGTCACAATTCCTCTGTTTTTACTATGTATCCTGACTGTGGTACAGATAATAACACGTTCTGTATTTAAAACGGGGATTCACTGGCTTGAAGAATTTGGAAGGTACATTCTTTTGTACAGTACATTTATAGGGGCAGGGATTGCCATAAAAAGTGATGAACATCCTCGAATGACTGCTATTATTGCTATTTTACCAGAAAAAATTGGATATATTGTAAGAATATTGGGCGATTTAATATGTGCCGTCATTTTATTGGTATTAGATTATTATGCCTGGATTCAAGTAACGAATGTATTTGTAAGGGGAACTCGTACCTCAACACTCCCCTTACCTATGTGGATTGTCTACGCTATTTTACCTGTCGCAATGATCATAATGTCTGTTCGTTATTTCTTTTCTGCCAGAGATAAGTATGTCTTATTAAAAGATTTAAAAGATAAAGGGAGAGGAGATTAAGGCACTTGTTAGTAGTATTTTTATTTTTTCTTCTTTTATGTATGGGAATTCCCATCGCTTTTGTTGTTCTGGTAGCTTCCACCATAGGAATTTGGGTATATTCAGGTATTTCACTGCAAATAGTCATCCAAACGCTGTACAGCGGATTGAATAACTACCTGCTTCTAGCAATTCCTTTTTTTATTATGTCTGGAGCAATAGCCGCTAAAGGTGATACTTCAAAGTATTTGATAAAAGTGATGAAACTTTTCTTTGGAAGGTTGTATGGGGGTAGCTTGATCGGAGCCATTTTAGCCTGCACCTTCTTCGCTGCAATTTCAGGTTCAAGTATAGCCACCATTATTGCCATAGGAAGCCTTGTCATTCCTTCTATGCTGGAAGAAGGCTATCCGGACCATATGCCTATCGGGGTTATTACTGCTGGCGGTTCCCTGGGAATTTTAATTCCTCCCAGTGCGCCAATGGTTGGCCTATGTGTTGCTATGGGCACCTCAGTGAGTGCTTTATTTGCAGCAGGCTTTGTACCAGGGCTGTTGCTGGCAGCTGCCTGGATAGGGTATGCTTTGATTTCTTCAAGAAAGATGAGAGTTGGTAGGCGTGAGATTTACTCTTTCAAAGAATCTGTTCAAATCCTTTTTAAGGCTATTCCGGCATTGCTATTTCCTGGAATAGTTTTAGGTGGAATTTATCTGGGGCTGGCTACGCCCACTGAGGCTGCAGCAATATCGGTTGTTTATGTTGTGTTTGTTGAGCTATTTGTATATAAAACGATAAAGTTGGATGAGTTGTTTAAAAGCCTTTTTAATTCCTTGGTCACATCTGCAACAATGACCTTTATAGTTTCTTGTGCTGCTGTTATCACCTGGTTTGTGACAACACAACAAATTCCTGCTTTGATTAGTAATTTTATTGTGTCGACTGTATCATCAAAGACTACCTTCTTGTTATTATTGTTCGCGTTATTTTTCGTAGTAGGCTGTTTTATGGATTTATTTGCCTTGTTAATAATATTAGGACCTATTCTAGCGCCTGTACTGGCTATTTATAAAATAAATCCAATACATTTTGGTATAATTTGTATCATGTCTACACAGATTGCCTTCCTTACCCCTCCCTTTGGATTAAACCTTTTTGTATCTATGAGTTTAACCAAAAAGGGATTGTGGGAAACAGCATATGCCACCATGCCTTATTCTGTTTTACTTGGAATAATTACGCTGCTAGTTATGTTTATGCCACAAATAACCCTCTGGCTGCCAGGTATTTTAAGATAACAAAAGATCAAATTTGCATAAAAATAAAACCAATAATATTTTGGCGGATATAATTCCGTTATATTGTGTAATTAGAAAGAAATTTGACTCAAATTTGTGAATACCTTACCAACATTTCCTATTATGGTGAAAAAATTATTATAAGGTGAGAAAAGAAAATGGCATTTGATTTTAAAAAGGAATATAAAGAATTTTATATGCCTCCGCAAAAGCCGGTTATAGTTGAAATCCCGGAAATGAATTACATTGCGGTAAGAGGAAAAGGGAATCCCAATGATGAGATGGGCGAATATAGTGTAGCGGTAGGGCTTCTGTATTCGGTTGCCTACACCATAAAGATGAGTTATAAGGGAAGCTATAAAATAGAAGGTTATTTTGATTATGTGGTTCCACCTCTTGAGGGGCTCTGGTGGCAGCCTGGAGCAAGCGGGTTCGATTATAGGGATAAAGATAGCTTACACTGGATTTCATTGATTCGTCTGCCGGATTTTGTTAACAAGAAAGATGTTGAGTGGGCAATAGCAGAAGCTGCTAAAAAGAAAAGAGAAGATTCTTCGAAGGTTGAATTTTTTACCTATATTGAAGGATTATGTGTGCAATGTATGCATATCGGTTCATATGATGATGAACCTGCCACTGTACAGCTTATGAATGAATATGTTGAACAAAGGGGATATGTAATTGATATAACAGATAAAAGACGCCATCATGAAATCTATCTTTCTGACCCACGCAAGGTTGATATGAACAAGCTTAAAACTGTCATAAGACACCCCATCAAGCTATTGCAAACAGTTAAAAATTTTTAGTTTATTCTATTTTTATTGGGGTTGGTATAATAATTCTTTATAAATTTCAATCTTCTGGAATGAGAATAGGCATAACTTTTTTATCAGGGTTGTTATTTTTCAATAAGAAGTTAGCCCATTTGAATCCATATTTATCAACATTACCCTGCCAGTATTTTAAACAATCATAATAATAATTTATCTTTTTGCTGACAGGTATTGAAAAATCATCATATCCATATCTTAAGACCAGAGATGTTAGTTCATAGATGGGTAAACCCAAAGCATGTGTTTTTACATGGACAGTTGCTCCAGCATGACCAATAGCATGGCACAAAGCGCTATATTCTACATCATTGATTTCTTTTGCTACCTTATGTGAATCTAAAATGGCTCGTTTTGCTTCAGGCATTTTGATTTTACCTCTTGCCCAGCTCTCACAAACCTCCAGACATAATCTCGGTCTATGCTCATGGGGGTATTTTGATTCAAATTGCTGTAAGGGCAGTTTGGCGCAATCCAATGCCCACATTACTAAAGTTCTGCGATTTTGCTCTTTCATTAACCTAATCAGTTTTTGCAGGCATTTGCTATCAGAGGAAAACAATATTTTGTTTTTCTTTTTTAATTTTATTCTTACATCTGAGAACATAAGACAATTTTCTATGAAATTATCAATAATCGATAATCTTTAATAGTTTTGATATAATTTCTTACCTCAACCAATTATAATATAGTGTTGGTATGCCAATTGTTTGCCCTTAAAAAATCGGCAGGGGTGATTACCCCGATTCCTTCATTAAGCAGATACTTATTCCAATAGCTGACCATATTCTCTCCGTCTTTATGAAATGTGCTGTGTCCATCACTGATTAAGGTTACGGAAAATCCATTCTGTTTGGCATCGAGGCAGGCAGCTTTTACACAGCCATTTGAAACAAGGCCTGTCACTACAATATCGGTAATATTATTTTCTTTAAGCAAGGGCAGAAATTGTTTTTCCTTAAAAATACTACTATGTATTTTATTAAGAAAGATGTCATTCTTGGCTATGTTTATATTATTGTCTATTTGCCAATTTTCGGAATGTTCAGCAGAAAAGCTGGTGTTAGTATGTCTTATAAGGAATACTGTTTTTCCCTTATCATGGAAAAAATCGAGGAGGGTATTAACATTTTCAATCAGTGTTTGTTTATTAAAAACATTTCTTTGCAACAATCCATATTGCATATCGATTACTATCAACGCTTGTCCATCTTTCATAAATAAACCCTCTCTTTTTATATTACGTTAACAGTTGCATAAAAAGATGTATTATTTAATTATAGCATTAATCAATAGAATGCAAGATAGAATACAAGACATTGAATAATTGCTGTAATAAAAAAGAGATACAAATTTTATGTAAATATTAAATTAGACTCTTAAGGAGTGTTGCTATTTGAAGGATAGTTAGTATTGGCAATTTAATTTTATTTTTCGGCAGGGCCAGCTACTTCGACGGTAACCATATTATTTTGAACTTCCCATTCTCTGTGTTCATCAGTAATCTGTTCCCTGATAGCTTTAAACAGAACAACTGCTAATAAAAAGGTACAAACATGGGCAAATGGTTGTGCATAGATAAATCCTGAAAATCCAAAATATTTGTTCAGAATAAAAAGAGCGGGTATGTAGAATAGATCCCGCGCTAATGCCAGCATAAAGGCGGGTTTTCCTTTTCCTAATGCCTGAAAGGTTACTCTTAATAAGAACTGTATTGCGAGAAGGGGTAAGGCAGAAATCATAGCCCTCATAATCTGTATACCGTATGCAATTACCTGCTCATTGTTGATAAAGATTTGAATCATCTTTCCAGCGAAGAAGTAGAAGAAAAAAACAAAGAAGACTGAGATGCCGGTAGCTAAAATAAGAGTAGTCTTTATAATATTATTCATACGTTTAATCTTTCTAGCGCCATAACTATAACCAATCAAAGGCTGTGCACCTTCTGATAGTCCGGTCAAAGTCATAATACACATAGAAAAAACACGTCGAACAATTCCATATGCTGCCAGGATTAGATCATTATAACCAGCGGCAACATAATTACCAATAGTATTGGCGATGCTGAGCATTATATTGTACGATGAAGCGGGGATTCCTACTCTAAAAATCTCAATTATTATATCACTTTTAAAGGATAAGTATTTCCAGTGTAAGGATACCATGCTCTTTTTCTTACGGAAAAAATCAAAATAGTAAAGCAAGCCAGCCCCCTGTCCAATTAGAGTAGCAATTGCCGCTCCCTTCACACCATAACCTAATACTTCTATGAATATTGGATCTAAAATTATATTTATTCCGGTTCCAATAAACATACCATACATGGCAACATTAGCTGCTCCCTCAGAGCGTAGCATTAGAGTAAGCAGGAAATTCAACATTACTATAGTGCTGCCAGCAAATATAATAGATAGATAGCCATGAGCAAAGCTATGAGTTTCAGGGGTAACCCCGATTAGATGTAAGATAGGAGAGATAAATACAAGACCAACTGCAATTACTGCTATGGAAGCCAGGATGCAAGTGTAAAACGCAGTGGAGCTAGTCTTTTTAGCCATTAAATAATCTTTTTTGCCCAATAATCGGGAAATATATGATGCAGCACCAAAGCCGAACATTCCACTAAAGGACATTAGTATCATAAACATAGGGAATGCTACGGAAACTGCAGCAACCTGGTAAGGGTCATTTAGTCTACCAACAAAAAAGGTATCAGTAAGATTATAAAATACCTGGACCTGCATTGCCAATATAGTAGGGATAGATAGGCTTATTATTGCCTTTAAAGGTGGTTCATCTCTTAGTATTTTTATTCTTTTCTCATCCATTTATGGTAATTCCTTATTTTCAACAAAATTAACTGAGTTACGCATTACATTCTTACAATTGAATGCCGTATTACTGTTACAATATTATTGCAACTATGCAATTACAATATATACTAATAAAATATGAAATAGGGAGAATAATAAAAAAAATGAAGAAATTCAAAAACTAAAATAAGAAAGGAATGTTTCCTACTTTTTTGTTTGTCCAATACCTTTGACAACAAGTTTTAAAAATTTACTTCAGTAATCAATTCGCCTATACTATGCTATCTTACTATATATATTTTTTGATAAAAACTACAATAATTAGCCAGCTAACTTTATTATAAAGGAGGACAGTATATTGTCAATGATATACTGGTAATCTTATAACATTTTCATTTAAAATTAACATAATTTTTGCCTAATTTATTTAGATTGATTCTGTTAAAGGTTTTTGGTTTAATATTGTATATGGTATACGGTTTAGAAGATGCAGATAAAGAAAAGTAGGATTAATAAATTGTTTTATTTCTGAATAACAATCAGGCAGGTATTGTGATTATAATAGTGTATAATAATTGTACATAAATAATATTAATACAAGTTTTGTGGAGGTAAGCTGTAATGGAGAAAAATATTTTATTTGATAATATCAACAAAATGAATAAAAAAATGGTATTTTTTGTTTCAATCCTGGTACTGATATTTTTTCTTATATGTAATTCTGCATATGGGCAGCAATTAAAATATGGATCGCTTTCAGTCGAATCTTATCCCAGAGGGGCAAAGGTATTTCTTGATAATGAATATAAAGGTGACACACCATTAGATTTGAAGAATTTAGCTACAGGCCAATATACTTTAAAAATGGCTTTAGATGGTTACCAGGACTGGACAACTACTGTAGTAGTATTACCTATTTTAACAGTCAGAATATCTGCTGATTTAACCCCTAAAGATAAGGTTACAGAAGGTTCGATTTCAGTCAACTCAAATCCACAGGGT